>DATIOP010000078.1:0-18088 GCA_035472975.1 Gemmatimonadales bacterium | reverse complement strand
CGTGCAAGAACAGCTCGCGACTCGCGCCACCGGCCCTGTTCCTGAAGGCATTCTGCCAACAGCAGTAGGACTTCAGTGTGATGACGAATCGGAAGCCATCCCATCGCGGAGCTGAGGGCCTGCTCTGTTTCGAAGGGAGCTCCGCTTTGCATCGCCTCTCTGGCGCCTCTGAGGAGGTACGGGGTTGATTCCGCGGTACGCCCGGCCCGCACACAGTGCCACGCTATCTCCAGCCCAGGCACCGACTCCCCCCGACCGTCACTCGCCAAGAGAAGATCCGCTATCCGGCCATGCAATGCCGTCCGGTGCGGCGACGGGACGCCGAAGTACGCGTGAGCCCGGATCACTTCGTTCCGAAAGTCGAGCGCGTGACCGCCGTCCCTGAGCAGCCGCAGCTCGGTGAGCCGTGCCATCCCCGCCATCGTCTGAGCTACTGACAGATCCACCAGTTGGTACATCGGGAGATCGTTAAGCCGGGCGCCGAGGATCGAGGCGAGGTTGAGCACCGCGCGGGAAACGTCGTCGAGGTCTCCGACTACCCGGTCCAGGATCTGGCGATAGGCGCCCTCGGTCCCCGCCTCGATCGCATCGGCGGTCATGGCACCCACCGAGAGGGCCAGGCAACGGTCGCCGTTGGTTTGCCAGTCTCGGAACAGGAGTTCCAGCACCATCGGTATGCCGGCGGCGGCGCGCACCAGGGCCCGGCGAACCGTGAGGTTGGGCTCGGTCTCCGCGGCCTGAGCCAATCCCTCGACGAGTTCGGCACTCTCATCCGGCGTGAGCGGGAACAGTTCGATGATCTCGAGTCCCAGCCCGCGCTGGTTTTCCCGCAGGCGCGCCGCCGACGGTGCCCGGCTCAACTCGGCGGGTCGAGCGGTGAGCACCACCATGATCCGCTGGCTCTGGGTCCGGCGCATGAGCAGGTGGAGCACAGCCACGCTCACATCGTCGGCCAGGTGCACGTCGTCCACCACGACAATGACGGGATGCTCCTCCGCTACGGCCATCAGGAGCTGGTGGATCGCCTCGGCGAGACGGATCCGGGCGGTCTCACCCTGGGTTTCCGGCACCGGTGGGAGCCCAGTGAACCTCGCCTTGAGGTCCGGCACCAGTGCCGCGAGCTCGGCCAGCCACTCGGGCGGTGTACCTGCGATCTCGGGCCGGTCCAGCAGTCCGCGAACCAGTCCCCCGATCGCCGTGTAGGGAATGTCCCGCTCGAGCTCGTAGCACTGGACCCGGGTGGAGGCGGCACCCTCGATGCCCGCGGCGGTGACCAGGCGCTCTACCAGGGTGCTCTTGCCGATTCCGGAATCGCCCAGGACGAGTGCATGGCGAGCCTGACTTCGCATGGTGCGCTCCCACACTTCGTAGAGCGCCTGGTACTGGACGCTCCGACCGACGAAGCGGCGACCTTTCCACCGGTCGGTGAAAACCGGAGGCAGGGGCACGGCACGGGTCTGCTCCCAGCCTCGCCGGCGCAGCCGGATGGCCATCCCATCGATCAGCGCCGAAGGTTGGGCGCCCAGCTCGTCGCTCAGCCGAAGTCGCCACTGCTCGAAGAGTCGCAACGCGCCGAGGCGGTCTCCATCGAGGGCCCGGGCCTCCATCTTGGCCCGGATGGCGTCTTCACTGAGGTCGTCGAGCGTCTGCAGCCGGTCGGCCAGGACCTCGATGCGGCGGAAATCCCCGGTGCGGCGGCACCGGTCCATCAGGCGGATGAAGGCTTCGCGCAACGACGGGAGGAGCCTCGCACACTGCTGATCGCGCCACATCTGGAATTCAGAGGCGTCGGGGACGTCGAAATCCTCAAGAAACCCTCCCACATCCAGGGCAGGCGTGAACTCGTCGCCGAGGACGTCGCCGCGGCTGAGCCGGTCCAGGTCGAGTTCGAGCTGGCCGAAGGTGAATCGCACCAGGTCGCGAGTGGTTTCCAGTGCCTGAGCGCCCAGCTTGCCACGCAGTACGGAGAGTGCTGTGGCCACCGAATGGCGCCCCTCGAGGGCTGAGCCTTTGGGCCACAACAAGTCGGCCAGCCGGTCGCGCCGGTGAGGATGACGAGGTTCGACCGCGAGATAGAGCAGGAGGGCGAGCGGCTTACGGGTACGAAACTTGACCGGATCTCCCGAAGGGGACCGGAGCTCCGGATTGCCCAGACACTTGAGGTAGAAATGCGGAGGCATGTGCGCGAACCCTGAAGGCGCGACTCAGAAGTCTTGGTCGCCACCATCAACCGAGCGTCAAACGGTGTTTCCAGGTTCGTCTAGAGTACCCCTCGGGCGGTTTCCTGCCAGTAGCCAGGCCGACTCAGGCCCACAACAGCCCCGACCGGCCAAATCCCATACAGGGACAAGGTTTGGGCAGTGGCCTAAGGTTGTACGCCGTGCCAGATTCCAAGAGCAACTCGCTAGATTACGAGTATCCGAAGCGCCAGCGTTCAGCCGTTCCGACCGGAGGGCCTAGATGCCTAGTTCCCGTCTGGCTGTTGTTCTGCCCCTCATCCTCCTAGGTGCCTGCGGCAGCGGCTCCGGCCTGTCCGGCGTCAGTGGTGGCGGCGGAGGCCCGGCAGCCAGCCTGCGTGTCGAAATAGGTTCCTCTCTCGCTGAAGGGGTGAGCCTGGCACTGGGTCTCATTACCCTGGATCAGCCGGGACTTCCCTTCGGGTTCAATTCAGCCGCCGGATGTCCGGTTCCGTCCAACACCGACGACGCGGACCACGACAACATTCTGGATGACGCCAACCTCACCTTCACCGATCCCCCTTGTCACAGCAACGTGGCCAGCGGCGGGAGCGTAGGGGTAACCGGCATCCTCGGTCTGCACGACGGCGGGGTCATCACCACCACTGATTACGATCTTAATTTCACCCAGCTGACCTGGACCTTCCTCGACGGCGCCTCGAACATGACCGAGACCGCAGTCCGCAACGGACTCGCCACGCGAAGCGGTGATGCGGACAGTGCCACGATCCTGGTCAGCGATTTTACCGATCGGGCCAGGCCAGGGAAGGCTGTTGCACACATCCACCTGCTCGGGACCGTCGTTTTTACCCCTGATCAGGGCAACTTCATCAACATTCTGGGTCCCCTGCAAGCGGGGAGCCTCACCATCGTCGGCACGCTCGACTGGCGGCGCTCCACCGAGGACTTTGAGTTGACGATTACTACACCGACCCCACTCGAGTTCGATCCCGGCTGCAGCTCGTTCCAGCCGATTTCGACTGGTCAAGTGGATTTGCAAGGGACCGTCGCGAACACAACCGGCATTTTCCACGTCGTCTTCGCCGGCTGCGGAAATCATCCCACCGTCACGTTCACTGAATAGCAACTGGTCCGGAAAGACTGGACTCCACCGAACCTGAACAGGGAGGGTTGTGCCATGAAGGTGATTCGGCGGTCCGGCCTGGCGACGCTGGCTCTGGCCAGCGTGGTAGCTCTGGCCTCGTGCAGCAGCGACTCGAGTGGGCCGAGCGGCTCGGGCAGCATCAACGATCCCCAGGGCTTGCAGACCGACGTAAATGGCCTGGTTGGCACACTGAGCGCCGGTCCCCTGATCGGGGTGGGTAACATCGGGAACTTCGGCGGCTCCGCGCTGGATGCGCTCTCTCGCGGCCACGGCGCGGGGATGCAGTCGATCCTCGGTGCCCGACCCACCATCGTCCTCTCCGGCCACGGATACTTCAAGATTCCGCGGCTCGAGTCGGGTGCCCGTCCCACCCATCCGATCGGCGCCGATGGCCACATCGTGACGATGGGTGATGCGATCGACGATTCGTACTACACCACCGTCTTCGCCTACAATCCGACGACCCAGCAATACGAGGACGACGGCACCAACGCCGGTCCGGCCAACGGCGTCCGCTTTGTGCTCTATGACGTGGTCGGCGGTTCGATCGATCCCAACACGCCAGTCGGCTACCTCGACGTGCTGGACCAGAGCGATCCGACCAAGTCCGAGGTCGGCATCGTGGTGACTGACCTCAACGGCACGGTCACCTACGCGGACTACTCAGTCACCCTGCCCGACACCTTCGACCCGGTAGCGCAGACCTTCGACTTGCTCTCAGAAGGAACGCTGAGCGACGGTCAGGTGGCCTTCGAGATGCATCTGACGCAGACGAGTCCAAACGCGCAGGTGGTGACCGTTGGCCTGTCTGGCCCCAACGCCAGCATGAGTCTCACCGTGGAGACCACCGACGACCCACAGACCGAGGATTCCCACTTGGGTCTGGATATAACACTGCAGGGGCACAACGAAACGCTCCGGGTAAACGGGACTCAGGACTACGATGGTGGCTCGGGCAATTACGCCACCAATTTCACCATCAGGGCCAACGGGCGGATCTTCGCCCGGGCCACGACTGATGACGGGTCAGGCGACCCGGTGTGGGTCAAGGAAAACGGCCAACCGCTCACCAACGCCGAGGGGAACCTGATCGGGGCGGTGGCTGCCGCGGTGTTCGGTGCAACGTTGAACGTCTTCGCGCTGGTCTACTTCGCGCTGCTCATGGTTACGGCGTAACCAGCCAGCAGGGATGTCTCGTAGGGAGAACCGGCCCGGGTCAATTGATCCGGGCCGGTTCGGCTTGAAGGCCAGTCGTTTCGATGTGCAGAACGGAGGTCTGTCCTCGTCTGGACAAAGACGGAACTCCGTCGAACCTTGGATCCATCATGAGTCTCATGTTACGGCCTCTCCTGCCGGCATCCGGGCTTGCGCTGGTGTCCCTCCTAGGCGCCTGCGGGGACAGTAGTGGGCCCAGCGAGGCCGCGATCGACGATCCACAGGGGTTGGTGACCAGCATGAGAGACCTGGTGGGGACGCTCACCAACGGCCCGCTGGTCGGGGTCGAAAATGTCGCGGAGTTTGGGACGGGTGCGCTGGACGTGCTTTCCCGAGGTCACGGGCCGCAGATGGTGGCGGTGCTTCAGGTCGGATCGCTCGTGACGACGGGGCCGGGGGATCCGTCCAGCAGGCCGTTCGCGAAATGGGCCCACGGGCTCCCGTATCTGGGCGGCCGCCAATTCCGCCCAATGAGCGATGCGATCGACGACCGGTTCTATCGCAACGTCTACGAGTACAATCCCCTCACCCAGCAATACGAAGACAATGGCTCCGACCTGGGCCCGCCCCACGGAGTGCGGTTTGTTCTGTACGACGTGGCGGCAGGAACTTTGGATCCCGGGACCCAGGTGGGAACGTTGGACGTGGAAGACCTGAGCGACGCGCAAACGTTCCAGGTCAGTGTCCGGGTGACCGGAATGGCCCAGGAGACCTATGCGGACTACACCGTCACCCTGCCGGATAATGGAGTCCCGATCAGCAATGGGTTTGACCTGGTGGCCGAGGGAATTCTCTCGAGGGGCGCAGACCCGATGGACTTCAATCTGCATTTCGCGCAGGTCGACCCGCGAAACCAGAGTGTGAAGCTGGACCTGGTCGGGCCGGTGGAGAATCTGCATTTCGACTTCGTCGACACGTTCAATCCCATCTCAGAGGACTCGCATACCGCGGTTGACGTCCTGCTGAATCGGGGTAGGGAGTCGGTGCGCCTGGCAGGATTCCAGGATTTCGATGGTGGCTCCCGCCTGTACACGACCGACCTTACCCTCAGGGGTAATGGCCAGACCTTCGCGACGTCGACGAGAGATGACGGAGGTTTTCCAGTTTGGGAAAAGGCCAACGGAGATGAGCTGAGCCAAGACGAGCAGATCCTGATCGGGACGCTATTGAGCGGGGTTTTTGATTCGGTTTTTCATTCCCTGGGGTTGATGCTCTTCGTTCTGCTTATGGTGGCTTGATCCCGACGCTTCAGGGTAGCCAGCCGCCACCCGTCAGAAGTTCCTGCACCACATCCTCACTGTTCCGACCCGCAGCTTCGGCTGAGAAGTTGGTGAGTACCCGGTGGCGAAGGACCGCTGGAGCCACCGTCCGCACATCGTCCAGGTCAGCCATCGGGCGACCCTCGAGCGCTGCCCGCGCCTTGGCGCCGAGGACGAGGTACTGAGAGGCCCGGGGTCCGGCTCCCCATTCCACAAATTCCTTGATGAAAGCGGGCGCCTCGGCATCGGCCGGCCGGGTCATCCGGGCCAGCGTCACCGAGGCGCGAATCAGTTCCTTCGAGACCGGAATCCGCCGCACCAGGTCCTGCATTCCACGCAGCGCTTCCGCATCGAGCACCGGGTCGAGCCGCTCCTTCCGGCTCCCGGTGGTCTGCTCCACGATGGACTCTTCCTCGCTCCGGCTGGGATAGCCGACCCTCAGCTCCAGCATGAACCGGTCGAGCTGGGCTTCGGGAAGGGGATAGGTCCCCTCCTGCTCGATCGGGTTCTGGGTAGCGAGTACGAAAAAGGGCTCGGGGAGCGGATAAGTCCCGCCGGCCGCTGTGACGTTGTGCTCCTGCATGGCCTGGAGCAGCGCGGCCTGGGTCTTGGGCGGGGTCCGATTGATTTCGTCCGCCAGCACGACGTTGGCGAAGATGGGGCCGTGGACGAACCGAAAAGCGCGCTTGCCGGTCGCCGGATCTTCCTCGATGATCTCGGTGCCCGTGATGTCGCTGGGCATCAGATCGGGGGTGAACTGGACCCGATTGAAGCCGAGGCGAAGCGCCTCCGAGACGGTCGAAACCATCAGCGTTTTGGCCAGGCCCGGGACCCCGATCAAGAGGGCATGCCCGCCCGCGAGAATCGCAGTCAGGATCCCGTCTATGACCTCCTGTTGTCCCACGATCCGTCGTGCGACCTGAGTGCGGAGACTGCCCACGGCGGAGGCGAGTCGCTCGAGCTGCTGAATGTCGGAGCTGGGGGCCTGGGTTACGGTCATCAGATCACGGAAAAGCGGTGAACCAGCAACGAGGACGAAACGACGTACGTCTTGGAGCTTAGCCCGTTTCAGGAATTGCGGCAAACGTCCGGTCCCGTGTCCTTTCGGGACATTCCGGGGGATGCACCAAAGGACACTATCGGCCACGACATTCGATGTGACCTTGGTACCAGTCTTCCCATATGAAACGGAACGGCGATGGCGACTGCGAAACTCACGCGCGGATTGGTTGAGAGATTGTGTGGGGCCGCCCTGGCTCTTTCCCTCGTCCTGATTCCCGCGGGACTTCGTGCTCAGACGGATACAACCACAGAATGGTTCGCCCCTCCGCCCGCCGAATCCCCCTCTAAGGGCGCACCAATTGCACCCGAGGATGTCGGGCGCGACTCGGAGGTTGTGAATCCGGACCGGGGAACCACCTTCGCCGTCGCACCGATTCCCAATTACAACGCGCAGTTCGGCTTCGGAATCGCCCTGACTGGAATGGCATTTCGAAAGCTGGATGACCATCCCGAAACTCCTCCCTCGACCGGCATGCTCCTCGGTTACGCGTCGGACAACGGCACCTGGGGGGCAATGTTGATGGGCATTGCCCACTTCGATGGAGACGCATGGCGTGCGGCCGGCGGGCTCGGATACTTCAAGCTGTTCTACGACTTCTTCGGCTTCGGGACGGATGCTGGTACCGAGGGACAATCGGTCGAGATCAAACAACCGGTGAGCTTCCTCTTTGGCCAGGGACTCCGCCGGGTGAGCGGAGACTGGTACGGTGGTGTGCGCGCGCAATACGTCCATTCCGAGTTCAGCATCAACAGCAATACCGTCCCACCCGAATTGGCTCAATTCGCCGGACTCACAGGGTCGGTGAACAGCCTCGGCCTTGCTCCCGTGGTGCAATTCGATTCCCGCGACAACACGTACTATCCCATCCGCGGCTGGAACAGCTCTCTCGCAACCACGATGTCTTTCGACGGCTTCGCTTCGGACAGCACATACCAGCGGACTTATGGTTACGTCGATTTCTACCACGGCTGGGCCGCGGGCCGCCAAGTCCTTGCACTAGGAGTGGACGGGTGCTATGTCAGCGGAGATGTCCCGATCAGCAACTACTGCAGCATCGGTGAATTGAAGGGAATCCGGGGCTATCAGGTGGGTCGCTATCAGGACCGCTTCCAAGCCAGTTTCCAAGGGGAATACCGACGTAAAATCGGTGGCCGGTTCGGGTTCGCGGTGTTCGGAGGAGTCGCGGGTATTTCTGCCACGCCGGCCCAGTTTGACGGTGGGGACTTGCGAGCTGCGGCGGGGGCGGGACTGCGCTTTCAGCTCACGAAGAAGTATCCGCTCAACTATCGGGTGGACGCCGCCTTCGGGTCTGACGGAGGGCAGTTTTACGTGGCCGTGGCGGAGGCTTTTTGAGGGCAGGTCAGGGTTTGCGAAATTTTTCACAAGCGGGTATTTTGAGCCCGGTTTATGACCCCAGAAAAGCGGTCGGCCCAGGAGTTGGGAACCGGCTATAAGTACGTCTCGTTGGGGATCAGCTTTGCCCTGGGCATCGTGCTGTTCATGGGGCTGGGATTCCTGCTGGACAGGTGGCTGAAGGTGTCCCCAGCGTTCACGGTGGTGGGGACCCTCGTAGGGGCTGTCGTGAGCTTTTTCTGGGTCTATACCAAGCTCCGAGCCGACGAGCGGCAATACGAAGCGGAGCACCCCCACAAGTACGACCGCCCCGAATGAAGGTGGTCGGCTGGGGAATCGGCCTCACCGCTTTGATTACCGTGGTTCTGGGGCTCTCCTGGGGACGTGGGGCGATCCTGGCGGGACTGGCTTTCGGGGCCCTGGCGACGGCGATTGAGGTGGTGGCGTTGGCCCGCCTCCGGCGCACCTGGCACGAACGGGGTACGGGGCCCCTCAAGGGTTTTGCCGAGGGAATGGGTCTGCGGCTCGCCGGGGTCGCCGTGCTTGCCGCCGCGATCGTGATGAACCGGAGCGTGTTTCCACCGCTTCCTTCGGCGCTGGGATTCGTGGGTGTGCTGATACCGCTTCTCTTTCTCGAGGTCCGGTTGGTTCGATGATGCTGCAAGGGAAACCCAACATCGGCGAGATGGTCCTGCACCACACTGCCGACGCCTGGACCTGGGAGCCGATCTATGGTCTGCCGGCCATCCATTTCCCCCGGTGGCCGGACACCCACATCGGGCCATTGACGGTCAATCTCTCGATCACCAAGCACGTCTTTTTCCTGTTCGTCGTCGCCGCGTTCACCTTCCTGGTGATGTGGTGGACTGGCCGGGCGCTCAACCGTCAGCGGGCCGACCAAAAGGCGCCGACCGGGTTCGCTGGAGCCATGGAAGGCATGGTCCTTTGGGTGCGGGATGACATCGCGATCGCGAACATCGGACGGGAGACCGGCGCCAAGTTCGTTCCTCTGATCCTGAGCCTGTTCTTCTTCATTCTGTTCGCCAATCTGTTCGGGCTGCTGCCCTTCGCCACCACGATCACCGGCAACCTCGCCGTGACCGGAGCACTGGCTATCCTTTCGTTCCTGGTGATCGAGATCGCGGGCTTTGTCCAGTTGGGCCCCAAGGGATATCTCGGCACCATCTTTCCGCACGTTCCGGGGATGCATGGGGTGGGTGCGGTGGCGATGTCCATCTTCATGGCTCCGATCGAAATTCTCAGCAAACTGGTAAAGCCGTTCGCGCTCGCGGTCCGTCTCTTCGGCAACATGACGGCCGGCCACTTCGTGATCCTCTCTCTCTTCGGGATCATCTTCCTGTTCGGGACACTGGGGGTGGCCAGCTACTTGATTGGCTTCGTGACGGCGGCGCTGGTAACGGGCATCATGCTGCTGGAGCTGATTGTTGGCGTTCTGCAGGCCTACGTCTTCGCGCTGCTCACCGCGGTGTTCATAGGGTTGATGCAGCACGAGCACTAGTTGAAAAGCGTGAGAAGTGAGACGTGAGAAGTAAGGAGTGAGGAGTAAGGAGTAAGAAAAGAATCCGGGCACCGCGCGTCCGCGCTGCGCTGGATTGTCAGTCTGCCGAACGGTAGACAAAGCTCACTGGCCTCCGGGCCGTTGGTGAGCCACGGTGACGGCGTCGAGCGGGAGACTCGACGGGCCGGCCGGCGGGCGCGAAAGGTGAACCTCGATCTCCCGAAGCGAAAAGTGGAGCCAACATGTTGAACTTGCTTGCGCTGGTACAGGATACGACGGGTGGACTCAGCGTCGAGGCCGCCAAGAACATCAACGGGCTGCTCGGCGCCGGTATCGGACTGGGCCTGGCGGTGATCGGCGGCGGAATCGGGTTGGGCCGCATTGGTGGCCAGGTGGCTGAGGCTATCGCCCGTCAGCCGGAGGCGGCCGGCGAGATTCGCGCGGCAGGCCTTCTGTTCGCGGTGCTCCTTGAGGGCGTCACGATCATCGCCCTCGTCTTTGCCCTGCTGTTCAAGCTGATCTGAGGACGTTCCGATGACACTCATGCTGCTGGCTGGCATGGTCCAGGAGGCGGAGCACGCCGGTCCAGTTACACCGTTCGAGGTGAACTTCGGTCTGTTTTTCTGGACTTGGTTGGTCTTCCTCGTGCTCCTGTGGCTGCTCAAGAAGTTCGCCTTCCCCGCGATCCTCAAAGTCACCGAGGAGCGGGAGCAGGCCATCCAGCGGCAGTTGAGCGAGGCAGAGAAGGCCAACACCGAAGCCAAGAGCCTGTTGGAGGAAAACCGTCGTCAGCTGGCCCAGGCCAGGACGGAGGCGCAGGCGCTCATGGCCGAGGTAAAGGTCATGGCCGAGAAGGAGCGGGCTACGGCACTGGAGAAGACCCGCCACGAGCAGGAGGCGCTCCTGGACCGGGCCCGGCGGGATATCACCGAAGAGCGGGAGAAGGCTATCGCCGACCTGCGGCGGGAAGCGGTTGACCTCTCGCTCGCGGCAGCGGCTCGTCTGGTGGAACAGCGGTTCGACGACGACGCCGATCGCGCCCTCGTCCAGGGTTACATCAACTCCCTGGGGAAGAGCAATTGAGGCCGGTCACGATCGCCCGGAACTACGCTGAAGCTCTCTTTCAGTTGGGGGAGGAGAGCGGCCACACGGCCGAGTACGCCGACCTGCTCGACGCAGTGGCTCACGCTATCGGGACTACGCCCCGGATCGAAGCAGTCTTGATGTCTCCCCGGATCACCAAGGCGGAGAAGTCCCGCATCCTGGCGACGGCGCTTCCTGATGCGCCCCGGGACTTCGTGCTGTTCCTTCAGGCCGTGGTGAGGCGGGGCCGGCAGCGATTGTTCGGCCCGATGGCTTCGGAGTACCTGGCCCTGGTGGACATCAAGCTCGACCGAGTGAGGGCGAAGGTGACGGTCTCGCGCGCGGTGGACGAGAAGCTGCGGAAGAAGATCGCCCAGGATCTCACCAAGGCGATCGGCAAGCAGGTGTTGCCCGATTTCGAAGTGGAGCCGGCCATTCTCGGTGGGGTGATCGTCCGGGTGGGCGATCGGGTCTACGACGGGTCGGTGCGGCGCAGGCTGGTGCGGTTGCGGAGGCACCTTCTGGCGCGGTAGGCGGCTCGGCGGCTCGGCGGCAAGAAGGCTCACTCGAGAAGGGTGGGCCTTCGTTCTATGCCGAGTGAATCCTGCCGGGCGGCTGGTGCGTGATATCATTTACTCTCTCACCTTCGATTCTTGCCATGATCGTGTCGCGCGCCCCAACCTTGCTGTCCGCCCTGTCCGCCTTGTCCGTCTCGTTCACGCCGTCCGCCCCTGCCCAAGTCAGCCCATCGCCTCGATCTCCTTATTGGCAGCAAGCTGTGCGATACGATATCAACGCGCAGCTGGACGAGTCGCGGTTCGAGCTGGCCGGCACCGAGATAATCGAATACGTCAACAACTCTCCCGATACGCTCAGCACCTTCTCCCTCCACCTCTATCTGAATGCGTTTCGTCCCGGCTCGCGGTGGAGCGATGCCGATTCGGTTGAGCGCAAAAGGCGATTCAACGACCTGAAAGAGCCGGACTACGCGTACAACCATGTCCGGAACGTTCGGATCATGGGACAGACGGTCGAGCCGATCTATCCCTTCGCGCCCGACAGCACGATCGTCCGTTTCGTGCTTCCTCGGCCTCTTCCTCCAGGCGGTGCGATGCAGGTGGGAATGGAGTGGGATGCCCGTCCCTCGACTCTCCCGCGTCGTCAGGGGCGCCGGGGACGGGCGTACGACTTTGCGCAGTGGTATCCCAAGGTCGTGGTCTACGACAAACATGGTTGGGAGGAACATCCGCTTTACCCAGGCGGCGAGTTTTACGGCGAGTTCGCGACTTTCCTCGTGAGTCTCGACCTGCCTGAGGACGAAGTGATGGGCGCGACCGGCGTTCCACTGTGTGGTGATCCCGGTTGGGAACGCACCAATCGGCTGACGAACCAACCCATCGAGTATCAGCGCGACTTTTACCCGAAGGCGCCGAGCTGCAGCTCCATCCCGACCGTGGCCGAGCCCGCCGCAGGTCGCAAACGGCTGGTCTGGTACGCCGAAAACGTCCACCACTTCGCCATGTCCATGAACCCCGATTACCGCTACGAAGGCGGCCACTGGGGTGACGTCGCGATCCACGTGCTCTATCAGCCGGGAGACAGCACCTCCTGGGGTGGAGGAGTCGCGGTGCAGCGGACCGCGAAGGCGCTCGAATGGCTCGATGGGGTGTTCGGGAAGTTCGCGTGGCCCCAGATCAGCAACGTCCACCGGATCGAAGGCGGCGGCACCGAGTTCCCCATGATGATTCACGACGGCTCGGCGGATCAGGGGCTGATCGTGCACGAGCTGGGACACAACTACCTGATGGGGATTCTCGCCAACAACGAGTGGCTGGAGGGCTGGCTGGACGAAGGATTCACCAGCTACCAGACCACGCTATTCGACGAGGCGAACGGGCACTTCGGTGGCGCCGCCGGAGACGAAGCATTCATTACCGGTCTCGATCTCGATGGTCAGTCCGAGCCGGCGAGCCTGCAGAGCGAGTACTACAAAGACTTTACGAGTTACAACATCAGCATCTACACCCGAGGCGAGCAGTTCTTCCACCAGCTCCAGTATCTGGTGGGCGCCGAGACGATGCACCGCATCCTCCGCACCTACTACGATCGCTGGAAGCTCAAGCACGTGGACGAGGAAGCCTTCCTCGATGTAGCGGAAGAGGTCTCGGGGATGGACCTGACCGGCTTCTTCGCCCAGGGGCTGCACAGTACCGATCTGGTCGACTATTCGGTCGGGCGGGCCACAACGCGGCGGCTCGGCGGCTCGGCAGATGGTCGGCTCGGCACAACGACTCCCCCGAACGATTCGACGTCGAGCGGCTGGTCTACGCAGGTAGAGGTCGTGCGCAAAGCACCCGGCCGGATTCCGGTCGAGGTTTGGGTCATCGGCCAGAGCGATACGGCGGCGGCACGTTCGATCGGCTCGGCGGAGCGGGAGTGGGTGACGGTCGAGACCCGAAGCGAGCCGAAAAAAGTCTTGCTCGATCCTCGGGTGCAGACCCGGGATTGGGACATGATGAACAACCAGAAAAAATTCGGCTTCCATCCACTTGGCGGGCGGGACTACGACCTTTATCTCGATACCTACTTCTCAACCCCGGTCCACCGGGACGAGGGGACGATCGGGTTCCTCCCCACCGTGTGGTACAACGATGCGGGCGGGATCACCCTGGGTCTCCGCTCGCGAAGCGACTACTTCGGCCGGTTTGAGCAGAATCAGTTCCTGGTGAGTGGCGGCACTGGTTGGGCCACCGACGAGGACGTGCTCGACCTCGATGAATTCGTGCGGCTCAGGAATCCGGTCTGGCTCCGGAGCCCCGGCATGACCCAGACGCTCGATGTCTTCAATGTGGAAGGCCGCTACGGCGCGGTGCTATCGGTGGAACGCACTCATCGCCCGCATCTGAGTTTCGGGCCCGAGCGCGAAGTCGGACTCCGGCTTCGATGGGTGGTTCCCGATGACGCTCGATTCCTCGTGCCCGGCGAGTACGAGGATGTCGGAACCGCTGAGCTCGAGTTGTCAGCGGGGGTTCACGACCGGCAGGGCCCCTGGCAGCTGGGCCTAAAAGGCACCGCAGGAGGAGGCCTGGTCTACAACAGCCGCGGGCTTGCCAATGCCACCGGCCGCAATGACCTCGATCCGTATTTCTATCGTGCCACGCTGGAAGGAACGGTCGACCGGACCCTCAGCCCGCGCTGGCGTCTCGGCCTGCGAGGCTTCGCCGGGGTGAGCGCGGGCGGCGACGGTAAAACGGCCAAGCAGCGCCAGATCTACGCCTCGGGCGCCGACCCGCTGGAACGAATCACCAATCCATTCCTGCGATCGAGGGGTGCGCTGTTGCTCCGGCCCAACGTGTACTATCACATGGCGGGCGGCGGTAACCTTCGCGGGTATGACCCGACGGTCTCGATGTCTGCGTTGATCGCGGCCAACCTGGAGCTCGAACGCACGGTGCTCGATCGGGGCCAGAAGAAGTTGTTCAAGCGGGTGAGTCTCGCCGCATTCGGTGACGCGGGCCATGCCATCGCCGACGAGGATGATCCCATCACCGGTCGCAACATTGAATTCCTGGCCGACGCAGGCGCCGGAATCCGTGCCGAACACCGATTGGGCCAGACCAGCTTCGTCACCCGGGTAGACTTCCCCTTGTATACCAGCCGTCCCGACCTCGCCCAGGACCAGCACCCCGGCGGAGACGAGTTCGGCTTCCGCTGGCTCTTCAGTTTCGAAGCAGCATGGTAGTTTGACCAGAATGCGCTTCCCGTACGAACCCACCGACCGCCGGACCCTGTTCCGATCCACCTTCGGGCAGTGGATGGAGAAGGCTATGGAACGGGCCGAGGAGCGGGTGGTGACCAAGCGCTACCAGCGGCCGCCTGGTGCGCTGCCGGAAGTCGGCTTTCTCGCAGCTTGTACCAGGTGCGGTCTGTGTGCGGAGCCATGCCCGCCGAAGGCGATCCGTCTCGCCACGAGCGAGGGTGGGCTTGCCGCGGGCACGCCCTTCATCGACTCGAATATCCAGCCGTGCACGGTCTGCCCCGACATGCCGTGCGTCAAAGCCTGTCCGACTGGCGCCCTCACCCTCCCATCGGCGGGCTGGACCGGCTATCGTCTTGCGACTCTCGAACTGATCTCGGAGCGCTGCGTCACTTTCAAGGGCCAGAGCTGCCGTGTCTGCGCCGATGCATGCCCGGTTGGGGAATCGGCCCTCACAATGGACGAGGACGGCCATCCGGTAATCAAGGTGGAAGGTTGTGTCGGCTGCGGGGTCTGTGTTCGAGCGTGCATCACCTCGCCATCGTCGTATCAGCTCACTCCTCTGGAGGCCTGATGGCCGATCTGCCGTACCGCGTCGACAAGCCATGGGGCTACGAACTGGTCTGGGCTCGCACCGACCGCTACGTGGGCAAGATTCTCCATGTGAAGGCGGGGCACGTCCTGAGTCTCCAGTATCACAACCTGAAGGACGAGACGATGCACGTCCTCAAGGGCGAGTTGGTACTGCGCACCAAGCCGGGAACGACGCTGGAATCCCGGCGTTTTGTCGCGGGAGAGTCGGTGCATATCCCGGCCAAGCTGATTCACCAGATCGAAGCCGTTGTGGACACCGATGTACTGGAAGCTTCAACCGCCGAACTCGATGACCTGGTCCGGTTAGAGGACCGTTACGGGAGAATGTGACCGATGCAGGTGATCATACCATTGGCCGGGAAGGGCACTCGCCTGCGGCCGCATACCCACCTCGTTCCCAAGCCGCTACTCAAAGTGGCGGGCCGGCCGGTCATGGACTGGGTGATGGACACGCTCGCTGGTCTCGATGTGACCGAGCTGATCTTCATCACCGGGCATCTCAAGGAGCAAGTGGAGGAGTACGCGAGGGCTCGTTACCCGATTCCCAGCCGGTTCATCGAGCAGAAGGTTCAGGATGGGACTGCCGGTGCGGTCAACCTGGCGAGGCAAATGGTGCGGGAGCCGATCCTCATCGTGTTCGTGGATACAGTGTTCGAGGCCGATCTCACCCTCATCAACCGGTCCAACGCCGACGGGATCATCTGGGCCAAGGAAGTGGAGGACTACCAGCGCTTCGGCGTCGTGGTGACCGATAAGTCAGGGTACATGACGCAGATCGTTGAGAAGCCGACCACTCCGATCTCGAAGCTGGCCAATATCGGCCTCTACTACATTCGCGATACCGAGGGGCTGTGGCGGGGGATCGATCACGTGCTGAAGAGCCCGACCAACAAGGGCGAGTTCTATCTGACCGATGCCTTCCAGCACATGATCGAAAACGGGAAGAAGATTCTCACCGCCGAGGTGGGCGGCTGGTACGACTGCGGCAAGCTCGACACCCTGCTGGAGACCAACGAGATCCTGCTCCGCAAAGGAGCGGCGCTGCGTCAGGAGTTTCCCGGCGTTACCCTGCATGATCCGGTTCGGATCGAGGAGGGAGTGAGAATCGAGCGGAGCGAGATCGGCCCCAACGTCACCCTGGAGCGGGGCGCCGATGTGCGGGACAGCCGTATCCGGCATTCTATCATCGGCAGGAAGAGTACGGTCGTTAAGAGCGACCTGCACCACTCGATGCTGGGCGATCGGGTCACGGTGATCGGGCTCGAGGGCTTCGCGAGCCTGGGGGACGATTCGGAAGTGACAGTGGAGTAGACAGCGTGAGAAGTAAGGAGTAAGGAGTGAGGAATCGCTTGTCCTCCTCACTCCTTACTCCTCACTCCTTACTCCTTACTTCTCACGCTGTTCGGCCACAACGTCCCTGATCTCCTTCACCAGCCCCTTGATGTCGTCTGGCGTCGTCCGGAAACCGGGGGTACAGATGCGAAGCGCCAGCGCGCCATTGAGCCGCGTGGTTGAGATGAAGTAGCGGGCGTTGTCGTTCACTCGCTGCAGGATGCGGTGGTTCAAGGCGTCCAGTGCAGCAGCGTCTCCAGTTCCTCGCGCCCGAAAGCACAGTATGCCGAGCCGGGCCGGCGAGAGTACCTCGAGTTCCGGCGCCTGCCGGATCAGCTCCTCCGCGATTTCCGCGTTGCGGATCCCCTGCTCGATCGCCCCACCCAGCGCTTCAGTTCCGTAGTACTGCACGCAGAGCCAGACTTTGAAGGCACGGGAGTAGCGCGACAGCTGCTCGCCGAGGTCGGCGAAGTTCACCTCCTCGGCGGCGGTGTCGAGCGCCTCGAGGTATTCGGGCAGGATGTGGAAAGCCTGGCGCAGCCGGACCGGATCCTTCACCATGAGGCAGCCGCACTCGAACGGCACGAAGAGCCACTTGTGCGGGTCGAGTGTGATGCTGTCGGCCAGGCCGATCCCGTCGAGCATCCGCCTGCCGTGGTCGGTGAGTACGGTGAAGCCGCCGTAGGCGGCGTCCACGTGGAACCAGAGACCTTCCCGCCTGCAGAGATCGGCAATCGCGACCAGCGGATCCACTGCGCCGGTGTTGGTGGTTCCCGCGCTGGCAACGACCGCGACGGGAAGAAGCCCGGCTTTCCGATCCCCGACGATCGCCTGCTGGAGCTCGTCGGGCTTCATCCGCCACTCGCCGTCAACCGGCACGGCGCGGATATGGTCTCGAGGCAATCCCGCTATCCAGGCGGCGCGAGTCACCGACGAGTGTGCCTGGTCCGAGGTGTAAATCACGGCCTTGGCGAGGCGTGCCGGGTCGTCGCACATGGCGTGACGGGCCGCGACGACCGCGGTGAGGGTCGCGGTGGATCCCCCGCTGGTAAGCAGTCCGCCGGCTCCCTTCGGCATTCCCAGCCATTCGCGAAACCAGTCCAGCACCGTCACCTCGAGCGTTGTGGGACCGGGGGCGACGACCCACGCTCCGCCGAAGAAGTTGTATCCGGTCGCGATCCAGTCTCCCAATACCGCCGGGAATGCCGAGCAGCTTTGGACGTAGGCCACGAAGCCCGGGTGCGGCTCTCGGGTGTGGTAGGGGATCACGTCCCGCTCGAGCTTGGCCAGCAGCGTTTCGAAGTCGGTGCCGCCCTTCGGAGCCGGACGCGCGATCATTCGGTCGGCCTCGGCGCGGCTCAGTGTGCGCTGGGTAGGCTGCTCCCGCAGTGTGGCGAGATGGTGAGCCACCAGGTCGGCGACCCGGCGCCCGAGGCGCTGCATGGTGGGGTAGTCGAGGTCGAGCAAGGGGATGTGGAGATGTTTGGATGTGGGGATGTTTGGATGTAGGGATGTACAGCGTTCATGGGAGATTTTCAATCCGTAAGCCGATGCCACCAATCAAATCTCCC
>DATIOP010000077.1:0-5941 GCA_035472975.1 Gemmatimonadales bacterium | reverse complement strand
ATCGCCGGAGGAGAGAGCTGCTGTGGAACGGTTTGAACATTGCGGGCTTCAAATCCGTACGTCCCGAGGGTGCGTATTACATCCTCTGCGATTTCTCGGCGCTCTCCAACCTCTCGGACACTGAATTCGCACGCCATCTGGTCGTCGAACAGGGCGTCGCCAGTGTGCCGGGTTCCAGTTTCTTCAGTCGTCCTGAACTGGGGCGGCACCTCGTACGCTTCGCCTTTTGTAAGACCGACTCGGTCCTCGAGGCGGCGGCCCGAAAATTGTCCAATCACGTTGCCTGAATATAAGGTAACGCGTATTGTTCCCCCGCGTATGAAGCGCCTTCGCGATGTGTTTTCCGCTGCCACCGCGCTGTTGCAGGTGGTTCTGCTGCTTGGCGTCCAGCCCACGGACGGAGCGGGGATTCATCGCTGCCCTGAGCACGACGGGCTGGTCGGTCATCTGGCGGTTCAGGCCGCCATGCTTCAACACGCATCGCACGCGGACCACGGCTCACCTGCGGGTGAGCATCATGGCTGCACCTGTCTCGGTTCGTGCCACGCGCCGATGCCGGCGATGCTGGCCGCCGCTGTCCCCTCCGTCATCCCGATCGGCGCCGTCGCGACTGCTGTAGGCCATACCCCTGTCTCCCACCTTGTCCAGAGTCCCGAGCACACCCTCCCGTACGCCGTCGGCCCTCCGCCTCTCGCCTGATCCCAGCTAACCAGTAGTAAAGCGTCCATTCTCGGACGCACGCGCTCTCCGATCGTCAGACGATCGTGGAGGCGCGCCGGGTTCTCGTGAGGAACGGCGACAAAATGTGGCGGAACATCTCTAAGCGTGCGACGCTGGTCGTGGCGCTTGCGGGCATCGCGGCTTTCCAGCCGCTTGCGGCGCAGGAGCCGGTCGATACGACAAAGCAGCCCGCCGACACAACCAAGAAAGAGCCCGTCGTGCTCGAGCCGCTCGAGGTCACCGCGGCGCGAGAGCACGCGGCTCCTCCTCCGGTCGCGACGATCAACCTCACCGGGGCGGTCCTGGAGCACACTCCGAGCGACAGTCCGTATGACATGTTCCGCCGAGCGGCCGCCGTCGAGGTGCATGAGCAGGGACAGGGGCCGGGGTTTGCGTCGGACGTCGTAGTGCGTGGGTTCACCTCGGATCACTCGGGTGATGTCCTGCTCGTGGTAGACGGGGTGCCGGTGAATCTCCCGATCAACGGACACGGCGAGGGGTATTCGGACTGGAATTCACTGCAGTCTGAAGCCGTGAGCTCGCTCAGGCTGATTCATGGTCCGGCGAGCCCGCTCTACGGCGATTTCGCGCTGGCCGGAGTGGTCGAGGCATTCACCTCCGCCGATGCCGAAGGCACTTCCATGGCGGTCACCGGTTCAAGCTACGGCGATGTGGGCGGCTGGCTGCGCACGGGACGCCGGGAAGACGCCGGCGGATCCATGCTGGCTGTTTCCGGGGAACGTTCCGAGGGCTGGCGCGACAACAGCCAGTACTGGCTGGTGAATTCGCTGTTGCGTGGCTGGAAACGCACCGGGTCAGCGGGTCGAATCGAAGGCGGGTTAGGTGTCTATGCGACGGGCTGGAACTCCCCCGGCTTCGTCTCGGTGGCCGACTACAACGCCGACCACCTCACCCAGGCAGCGGACCCGACCGACGGTGGAAAGGCTCTCCGGATCGTCGCTCACGGCCGATACGCAAGACCTCTGGGGACCCGCACCGCGTTCGAGGCCACTGCCTGGGCGTTCAGTTCCCGCTGGGATCTCTACCTCAATATCCCGGAAACCGGCGAAGCCCTGCAGCAGACGGGGGAGCACGACCGCCGATTGGCGACGGGAGCCCAGTCATCGATCGTGTGGACCCCCAAGGCCGGCGAATTCACCTTCGGCGTCGCCGGGCGAATCGACGGCTCGGAATACCAACGCGATCAGACTACCGGCCGTGTGCCAGACGCTGCGGAGGACAACGTCGATGCTGACTACGCTTCCGGTTCTTCCTTCGCGCGCTATCGGCGGACTTTCGGAACCAGGTTCGGGGTCGACGTTGGCGCGCGCCTGGACGTGCTGCAGTACGGCAGCCGCGACTGGATGGCCGGAGGCTCATTCAACGAGCACACTCGCGCCATCGTCAGCCCCAAGGCCGGCGTTCGGTATCTGCTGGGTGAGAATACCTCACTGCTTGCCTCGCTGAGCCACGGCTTCCGGGGGGCGCCCGGAGTCATCCAAGACGTAGGCCGAGCCCCGCTTCAAGCCTGGGCCAGCGAGGTGGGCGTCGACTGGCAGAACGACCGGGCCGACGTCCAGTTCTCGGCGTTCCGGACCGACGTCTCGAATGAGCGCATTGTCGATCCCGTCACGCTTGAGATCACCAGCGCCGGCACCAGCGTCCGCCAGGGGTTCGATGGACGAGCACGGGTACGTCTCTTCGGTGTCACCTCGTTGACTTTTGCCGGCACATGGACGGACTCGCATCTCACCGGTGAGTTCGCCGATGCGCACCTCGAAGGCGTTGTCGCGGGCGTCCGGGCTCCGATCGACACAGCGATTCCAGTCCAATGCGATCGGGGGCCGGTGTGTCTTTCCAACCATGATGAGGGAGGTCAGGGCAAGGAAGTGCCGGGTGTCGCCAAATACACCGTGCAGGTCGGCGTCAACACAGTGCTCGCTTCCAAGTATCTGGTCTCGCTCAATGCCCGTGCCCTGGGTCCCTACACGCCGATAGGCGAGCCTGACATCCGTACCCAGCCGTACATCGTTCTCGACCTCAGCGGCCAGGTCCCACTCGGTGCCAACCTGCAGCTCGATCTCGCCATCCAGAATCTGTTCGATACCAAGTATCCGGAGATCCGCGCCTCCGGTTTCATCAATCCGGGATCACCGCTGACGTTTCGCGCGGCATTCAACTGGTCTCCGTCCACCAATTGAACTCAGGAGTTCGTGCATGACCCGTGACAGAATTGGTTTCTTCGGACTGGCAGTCGGAGTGGTAGCGCTGGCTGGATGCAGCAGCGACGAGACTGTGGCCGTCGATGATCATGATCCGGTGACCGTGGAGCTGTCGGTAAACGGTGCCCCCCCCAGCGGGGATGGAAAGTTGCATCTACCGGAAGGGCAGACGGTAACGGTTCGGGCCACATTCTTCAATGCGGCTGGAGACAATCTCGACGACGTGGAAGATGCCCACTTCAGCCGGTTGGTCTTCGATCCGGCTGGAACCGCGACCGCGACGATGGATCCCAGTGCACACTACAGTCACGAGGTCATCGTGAACGTGGCTGCTCCCGCGATGGGGACGCTTATGGTTGATTTCGGCCACGATGCCGCGGCCGACGAGCACAGCCTTGGCCCAATCGACGTGGTCGTGGAGTAGCACTCAAGAACCAAATCCGGCCTCCCGGCGTTGTGAAAGAGTACAGCCTCAATCTGGTGTACCTTACAGTGCCGAGGAGGCCGTGATGTTTCAGTCCGCCATCGCCACCTGACCGCCCTCGCAGGTGCCGCGCTCATTCCCATCAGATCGTTCTCCCAATCCGGGACAACCCGGCCATACGCTGCTTTCCCGTGCGCGGGAAGCCTCCCTTTACAATCGGCTGCTGGCGCGAGACGAGCAGGCACTCGTAGAGCTGGTTGATCTCGCTACCCCGTGGCTGCTCGGTGTCGCCTACGGCATGCTCAGCGATCGTGACGAAGCCGAGGAAGTCGTTCAGGAGGCCTTCAACATCGTGTGGCGCCGGGTGGATCTGTACGATGGTGCGGAAGGGGGGTTGATGGCCTGGATCCTTCGCATCACGCGAAACCGGGCCATAGACCGGCTAAGGCGGGGGAAGCGCCAGGTCGGGAAGATCGAGCGCTACCGCGCGTTTGGAGAGGCGGGGGAAGGTTGGACCCGGGCGGTTGAGCCGAACGAAGCCGCAATGCCGGGCTGGCACGTCCACGAATCAGTTCACCAGGCCCTTCGCGGGCTCACTGAAGAGCAAGCCGCAGTTGTCCAACTGGCCTATTTCGAAGGTCTCACGCATTCCGAAATCGCCGCACGGCTCGGCATTCCACTTGGCACAGTCAAGACACGACTGCGTCTGGCGTTCGATAAGCTGCGGGTATCTCTGGCATCCATCAAAGACTGGGTCGTATGAGCGCGCATGATTGGTTCGTGGAGCATCGGACATCCTTCGTCGTCCGGAGCCTGGAAGCGGAAGAGGAATCGACCTTCCGCGCTCACCTGGAGGGCTGCGAGGATTGCCGCGAGGCGATTCACCAGATCGAACAGGAACTGGCCTGGCTTCCGCTGGGGACCACGCCGGTGACGCCGCGGCCGGAGCTGAAGCGACGCCTGGTCGAGTCGGCGCTGGGTGTCAGGCCTCGGAGGAGCTTCGCCCCCCTTCTGGCGCTGGCCGCGTCGCTGGTTCTCGCTGTCGGTGCCTGGGCGTGGGCCGCGTCGCGGGTTCGTTCAGCAGAGCGAGTTACCCAGGAGGCAAGGGCTAACCTCTCCCATCAGCTCGAGATGGCGCGCGACACCCTGGAGATCATGCGCACGGCCAGCCTAGTCCGGCACGCCAGCATCCGCATGGGAGCGCAGGAGGGTGGCATGGTCATCTTTGCCGATGACCGTACCCACATGTGGAATGTGGTGATCTACGGCCTTCCCGCGCCGCAACCGGGACAGATGTGCCAGTTCTGGTTCATCACAGAAACCGGAATGGTTCGTGGTGTAGAGGTGAAGACCGGGGAACGCACCCCGGCGTTTCTCACCCTGCCGATGCCGCCGAGCGGCGGACAGGTGATGGGAGCGGCGCTGACGCTGGAGCCGATGGGATCTTCTTCAGCTGCGCCGGAGGGGAAGGAGCTAGCTCACCTGATGCTGTGAGTCGAGCTGAATGAATTGTTATAACTCCAGGCGATGAACTGCCTTGATGGTGAATGATCCGCTGAGCGGATCGCGCAGCGCCGGACCATCGGGGAATTGATGCTCGGCTGCCGGATCGGTGGTGTAGCCGGAGGTCCAGACCACGTAAAAATCGTCGCCGATTGTCGGGATCCAGTGGAAGCGCAGTTGGAAATCCACCCGCTGGTCCTCGTTGTTGTGCTGCACAAAGAGCAGGAGATCGGTGCGGGGATTGAATGCATACTGGGCCCGTCCCCCCGTCTGGATCGCGTTGAAATCGCCCTCCGGCAACCGGACCGCGTCGCGAGTCAGGTCCGCGCCGAGGATCAGGTGTCCGCCGAAGCGCCACGTGGCGTCGAAGCTCAGCTCCTGGTTGGTACCGGTATAGAAATCACCCCAGCTATAGAGCGCATCCAGGTTCAACGGGCGCCCGCGTGAGGTCGAGAAGTTCACCTCGCCGCGGGTGTACCAGTAACGCCCTGGGGGAATGCTCACGCCGGGAAAGATGTCGAAGGAATCGGTAGGCGCGTCGAGAAATCGCTGCACATTGATTTCGAACTGGTCGCCCGATTGAAAGAGCACGCCGAGCGGGCGCAATACGATTTCAGCCGTCTGCCAGTCGCTGCTTCGGGTGAGACTGCCCTGTTCGTTCGCGATGATGTCCCAATCCGGAAATGCGAAGTCGAGCTGGCGAATGCCGAGGACCCCTGGTCTGGGCGTGAAGTCGATATGGCCGATTGTCTCCTTGATGCCAGTGCGGCGAACGAAACCCAGGGTTGGCGTGTATCCCGCCTCCACACGCCACAAAGAGGCGAAAATGTCGAAGAGGTCGTTGGGGTAGTCCGTAGCGGCACGCCAGGCCAACGGCACGCCGGGGATCCCTGGAGTACTGGTGCCCGTGATCCAGAATGACGGCTCGACATTCTGACCGTGCACGACGAGAGGCAGGTCGACGTCGAGTCCTCCGCTGGCCTCCGTACCCGACACCCCCGGCCCCGTCCTGAGAGTCGCGATACTCCCGATGTATGCGCGGTCGAGAAAGTCATGCTTGAGACGGAAGACG
>DATIOP010000076.1:0-6713 GCA_035472975.1 Gemmatimonadales bacterium | reverse complement strand
GCCGTCCGCCACGTTGATGAGCTGCGCGGTGATCCGGAGCTTGGTGCCGGCCTTCCGCACGCTGCCCTCGAGCACGGTGCTCACACCGAGTTGCTCGCCGACCTTGCGGATATCCTGATTCTGGCCCTTGAACGCGAAGGCGGAGGAGCGCGACGCTACCTGCAGCGCCTGAATCTTGGTCAGGGCGTTGATGATCTCCTCGGCCATGCCTTCGCAGAAGTATTCCTGGTCCCGTCCCGAGCTCATGTCCGCGAAGGGGAGGACGGCGATCGACTTGGCGGCGGCGACGGCTTGTGGAACCACGGTTGTCGGTTGGTGCCCGGGGGGAGTAGATCCGTGAATCGCGAGCGCCTGCCCGAACTGGGCAGCGGTCGCGTATCGCTCGGCCGGCACCCTGGCGAGGGACCTCGTCACCGCGGTGTCCACCGCTTCGGGGATGCTGGAACGAGCGGCCCGGATCGAAGGGGGGGCCTCGGTGAAGCGCTTGGTGATGATGGCCTGAGCAGTAGAACCGGTGAAGGGGGCCGAGCCGGACAGCATCTCGTAGACCATGCAGCCGAGACTGTAGACGTCGCTCCGGCCATCGAGTTCCGCCTCGCCCGCAGCCTGCTCCGGGCTCATGTACGCCGGGGTTCCCACGGCACTGCCGGTCTGGGTCAGATTGTCGTTGGCGGCAGCTGTCACGGCCTTCGCGATACCGAAGTCGGTGACCAGCGCTTCGCCCTCGTGCAACATGACGTTTTCGGGCTTGATGTCCCGGTGAACGACGCCCTGGCGGTGGGCGTAGTCGAGCGCGGCGGCGACATCCCGCGCGATATCCAGAGCGTCGTCCAGCGCCAATCGCTTGTCCCGGATCAGCCGCTGGCGTAACGATTCACCATCGACATAAGGCATCACGTAATAGAGCAGGTCTCCAGCCTGTCCCGAATCGTGAAGCGGAACGATGTGAGGATGGTTGAGCCGGGCCGCGACCTTGATTTCACGCAGGAAACGCTCAGGACCCAGGCTCGCCGCAAGCTCCGGGTGCAGGACCTTCAAGGCCACCTGGCGATCGTGCTTGAGATCGTGCGCCAGAAACACGGTGGCCATACCGCCCCGTCCTACCTCGCGCTCTATGCCGTATCGGTCGGCAAGCGATGGTTGGAGTCTGGAGCGAAGGTCAGCCATTGAAGGAATTGCGGGAATGCGGCACGCCGATTCTCAGAAGAGAGGGGTTGAAGGATACCGATGGCCGGACAGTGCCGCTAGCCGCCTTCCCGAGGTTGGCGGAAAGGGCGCTGGGGGACGAAATCGACCCGATTGTCAGCCGGCGACGCGGGCCTTTTTTGAAGCGGAGTGCCAGCGTTGAGGACCGGAAATCCGGGGCGCCGGCTCGGCGAGCAGCCGGTCGATCCCCGTCGGAGGCAGCGGCGCCGCAAAGAAGTAGCCTTGCCCCATCTCGCATCCCAATTCGATGAGCGCTTCGCACTGCTCGACGCTTTCGACGCCCTCCGCCACTGTCTTCAGCTTGAGCGTCTCCCCCAGTCCGATGATGGCCCGCGCGAGCGCCGACTTGTCCACGCCAGCCCCGACGTCCTCGACGAACGGCCGGGCGATCTTGATCATGTCGATGGGGAAGCGCTGCAGATAACCCAGCGAGGAATAGCCGGTGCCGAAGTCGTCGATGGCGAGCTGCACACCGAGCCCCTTGAGCTCCCGGAGCCGGGCCAGCACCTGGCCGGTCTGCTGCATCAGCACGCTCTCGGTGATTTCCAGCACGACGGCATTGGGCTCCACCCGGGTATCGGCCAGCGCCTGGCGGGTCTCGCTGACGATATCAAGCTCGTGAAGCTGACGGCCAGAGACGTTCACCGCCATGGTCAGGGACAGCTCGGGATACATCGCGCGCCACAGCTCGACCTGACGGCAAGCCTCGCGCAGGACCCAGCGACCCAGCCGCACGATGAGTCCGGTTTCCTCGGCGAGCGGCACGAAATGCTGGGGCAGGAGGTGCCCGAACTGGGGATGTTCCCAGCGCAGCAGCGCCTCGACGCCGTGAACCTTTCCGCTCCTGAGGTTGAAGATCGGCTGGTAGACCAGGGTCAGCTCTTCCCGCTCGATCGCGCTGCGGAGCGCGGCTTCCATCTCGAGCCGCTGCTTCAGGTCGTGATACATCTGCGACTGGTAAGTCTCGCAGCGGCCCTTGCCCTTCCGCTTGGCGGTGTACATCGCCATGTCGGCATTGCGGAGCAGGTCGTCCGCGGTTTCGTCGTCGCTGGCCGACGCGATGCCGATGCTGGCGCTCACGCTCACTTCGTTGCCGCTCAGACTGAAGGGACGGGCCATCGCCTCCACCAGTCGGCCGACGAGGAACCCGGGACCTTCGGGCGCGCCGCCGTCCTCCAGCAGAATCGCGAATTCGTCGCCGCCCAGCCGGGCTACCGTGTCGGCCGCCCGAACGCACGCCTGAAGCCGCTCGGAGGCGGCGACGAGCAGCCGGTCGCCCTCCCCGTGTCCGAGGCTGTCGTTGACCTTCTTGAAATCATCCAGGTCGAGGAACAGCACGCTGATCGCATTCCGCTGCCGCATGCGCAGCTGCAGTGCGTGACTCACCCGGTCGCGGAAGAGAGCACGGTTGGCCAGGCCGGTCAGCGGGTCGTGGAACGCCTGGTGCATCAGCTCCTTCTCGAGCCGCTTGCGTTCGCTCACGTCCCGGGTGTTGAGCACGACCCCGCGAACGGTCGGATCCTCGAGCAGGTTGGTCGCGATGGTCTCCGCACTCAACAACGAGCCGTCGAGCTGGCGGAACCGCCATTCGACCGGCTGCGAGACGCCCGGGTTGGTAACCGCATCGCTCAGGAACGTGCGCGCCCGTTCCTGGTCATCAGGGTGCAGCAGGTCGATGACCGTGCGGCCCATGAGCGGCCCCGCATCGTAGCGCAGCACCCGGCTCACGGAGGGACTGACGTACCGGATGGTGAGGTCCGGCCTGATGACCATGATCACGTCGGACGAGTTCTGCACCAATGAACGGAAGCGGGCCTCGTTCTGCCGCGCGGCGTTCTCCGCCAGGAGGCGCACGTTCTGCCGCACCGCCATCAGCTGGCGCCCCACCACCAGGACCGTCATCAGCACGGCACCGACGGCGATGCCGCTGATCGGATCGCTCCACGGTTCGAGCGCAGCGGTGAGCAGCAGGGCGTAGGTGGACGCGACCGCGAGGTAGGGCAGCGGAGTGATCGGCTGAACCCGCGGGCGGTGCGCCGCGATGGTCGAACTGCGCGGCACCGGACTTCGCCAATAGAGCTCGCCGCTCGAGATGAGCATCAGGTAGAGCAGCAGGTACACCGCGTCGGTCCAGGCCGCACTCCGTTCGCCGGTCTGGAGCAGCACCAGGTCGAAGGTCAGATCCGCCACAATTCCGACGGTGATGCCGATGACCAGGAGGTGGAAGGCGAGGCGATTCCCGTCGAGCGGGCCCCGCAGCATCACCGTCGCGATGCCGAGCAGCAACAGCAGATTGGCCAGTGGGTAGGCGAACGCGAGGACGGTGAGGACGATTCCGTTTCCGGCCGTGGCACCCGCTGCGGTGGTGGGCCGGATCGTGTAGTACCAGATCACGACCGCTCCGCCCACCAGCACCATGGCGGCGTCCAGCACAAACTTCCAGCGCTCCACCCGAATGCGCCGCGCGAGCGGGAACGAGAGCAGCGCGGCCAGCATCAGGAATGAATCGGAGAGATAGAACGCGTCGGCCCAGCTGACCGGAGGGTTCTCGCCGAGCGCCGTGAGGTAGTAGACCGAGATGCTGTTGCCGATGAGGACGGTGAGCGCTCCAAGCGCGAGCAGTCTGAGCGCTTGTCGCACCGCCGGGTCGAGATCCTGATTACGGGAGGCTGCCGCGTTCAGAATCACCACCGTCAGATTGAGCGGCATGAACGCGACGTTGCCCAACAAGTCCCGCAGCTCGGTGGATCCCCACCCCGCCCGTTCGAAGACCAGGTAGAACAGCATGTAGACGGCGGCGAGACCGGTAAGCGTGCCGACCGGAAGCCGTGAGGCTTTTCGGCTCATATTGCTAAGCACACCGACGTTCCCGTCGACTTTAGACAAGCCGTCTCCACATGGGATAACTAGTTGTCAGATAACAAGATACGAGATCAGCCCCTGACAGACAGACCTCACCGTAGGCGGTTTTAAAGCAAGGCTGGTGCCGGGGCTGACCAGATTGCCGGCTCCACGTCAAGAAATCGATCAGTGTGCTGACGAAAAATTGCTCGGTCCACTCACCGCAGCCGCGTGATCGGCGTGGACCGTTGTGGCTCATCGACATGCGGGCGCCGAAACTTCAGGAGCAGACGTCGAAGAATCGCACGGTTCAGGGGTGACGCTTCGCTTGCCTCCACCAAGTGTGGAGGATCAAGACGAGAGACCCATTTTGTCGGCGCGGATTAACGACAACAGATCGTACTCGAAAGTACTTCTGCAGGGAAGGCTCTTTGTGTTGCGAGCTCAAGTCTTGGGGTTTCTCTCCTCCGGTGTCGCGCGCCGACGCACCGCGGCGAGGGCGAGCACGATGGATTCCTTGGAGGCGAGCAGTTCCTGCACTACCTCGCCTGAAGGCCGTGGCTGCCGTCTGGGGCGATCGGTCTGCTCGAGAAAGGGCCAAAGCGGGACCCGGATGCTTTCCGGGAGGACGCTTTCCAGATACTCCAGCGCGGTGCCTCGCAGATACGGGTCGTCGGTGAGCAGCGCGCGGTACGCCAGTCGAAGAGGCGCGGCCGGCCTCACGAGGGAGAGCAGGGTGAAGACATGCTCGAGGCTTCGGTTGGCGCGATCCCGGACGATGTCAGCTTCCGTGGGCGACCACAGCTCGTCGTCGGCATCGAGCAGTCGGCGACCTTCCCAGACCCCCCGCTCCACCGTGACCTCTCGGTGGATCGCATTCATGACCTGGTCCTCGTTCACCCGGACTCCTGGCATCCGTTCCATCATTCGGGCGAGCGCTCCGCCGGACCGATACCGTACTTCGAAGCGCCGGTCTCCCAGCGCACCCATGAGTGCCTCGAAAGACCGGTCGGTGAAACAGTCTGCCAGTACAGCGACCAGTCTGCGCCGCACCGCGAAGTCTTCTTCGGGATCGAGCAGCCGCCGGGTCAGGAGATCCAGGTTCTCGGAAGCGACTCTTCGTAGCGCCGCCACGGCATCGGAGGCCACCGCATCCCAGGCCAGGAGATCGATCACCCCGGCAACCTGGTCGCCGGCGAGGGCCGGGCCTCGAAGTCTCGACCGCGCAGCGGCAACGTCCTGAGCGGGCGAGGGCTGTGGCCTCTCCTTATGCTCTTCCGGAGCCGGGGAACCTGCTGCTGGCAGCGTCGGGACACTCGCTGGATTTGCTCTCAACGAGGTCAGATCGATCGCGCCAACGGTCTGGAACATCGCGGCCGCGACTTCTTCGGCCCCCAACTGGCCTTCCCTGGCTCGAAGGCTCCGTTCGAGGGCTCCGAGATATCCCCGTTGCATTCGCCGTGCGATTCCGAGCGTGCCCAGAGCAAGGCCGAACGTTGCGACTAGCAGGAGCGGTCTCGGGCTCATCGGCGCCGCGAGAATCGCGAGCTGGGCCAGTCCCGCTCCGGCAATGTCACCCAATCGGGCTCCGCCGACATCCACTACCGGTTTGGCGGCCCGTCGCTCCAACGCGGAGACGGGAGAGTAGAGCAGCTCCTGCGCCGATCGGAAAATGGAATTGCGGAACACCATTTCGACGCCACGCGCGACAGCAACAGATGGGAAACCGGGTAGGACGAGGCCCCCGAGCGACCCGAGCGCGACTCCACCCGGCAGAAGCATCGTGCTCCGAGCGATGCCCAGCTGGTTGAAAATCCAGCGGAGCGCCGTCACTTGCAGCAGGATGGTGAGCAGCGAGGTCACGGTATAGAACACGCCGAAGAGCCGGAGCAAGCCAGGCCCGTCGGTCATTGTGGACGCTTGCAGTTTGAAGACGTAGTCCAGGACGCCTTCCGCCGCCGCCGCGAGAGCAACGAGGAAGAAGAGCAGGCGCAAGTACGAGGAGTGACGTAACGCCTCGATGGCCGACGAGGTCGTATCACCCGCCTCGGCGTACAGAGGCCGGCTGGCGGAAGAACGGGCGAGGGGCTGCACCAGGACCGCAGCACCGAGGTGTAGTAGCGCGAGAACCGGTAGCATGGAGCTGGCGGCGAACGCTGTCCCCATCCGCTCGGTCAGAACTCCACCCAGGATCCCGCCGGCCGACGCGCCGGCGGTAATCAGGCCGACTGCCCGCCGGGCCGAGCGAGGGTCGAACGATTCATTGACCAGCGCCCAGAATGCGGAAACCAGGAGAGCGCCTAGCGCCGTTACGTGGAGATAGACCAGAAAGGCCGCCGCACGGAGCGACCCGAAGGTCAACAGCCATTCCAGGACAAGCAGGATCGCACTTCCCGCGAAGAGACGGGGCACCAGCCTGGCGGGTCCCTGTTGGGCCAACCGGCGCGCCGTCCACAGCGTGACCAGGAGCGAGAGAACGGCGGCGGTCACCACCATTCGAGGCAACAGCGTTACCCCGAAGCTGGTAATGAAGAGTGCGTCTCGCGTGGCCTTGGCGGCCAGCTGGAACGCAATCGCCACGGTGCTTGCCAGGACCGTTGCGCGGATGAACCCGGGCTGATCGCCCGTATTGCGCGCGCTCAAAAGGCGAAGCCGGCCTGGATGTA
>DATIOP010000075.1:0-6287 GCA_035472975.1 Gemmatimonadales bacterium | reverse complement strand
CTTGTCGCCCTTCGTCGCATAGGCCTCGCCCAGGCTGTCGTAGACGTTCCAGGATTCGGGGTGAGCCTTCACGTTTTTCTGGAACATCGCGATCGCTTCGTCCATCTTCTTCTGATTCAGCAGGTTGTAGCCCATCAGGTTGACGTCGTTCTCGTTGGCCACCAGCATCGCCTGCTTCCGGACCGAGTCCGCCGCGGTCTTGTTGCCCCTCTTATCGAGAATGGCAGCCTTGAGTTGCAGGGTCTGAAAGGTCGGGAGCGGGAACTTGAGCGCGCTGTCGGCCCACGCCTCGGCGTGGTCGAGGTCCTTGGTGTTGGTTAACGCCCAGCGCGACGCCTGGCCCCAGCCATCCTGGAAGAATCGGGGAAGTCCACGCAGCTGCTGGGCGAGGCTGTCGATGACCACCTTCTCCACGTTCACCTGGATCGGGATCGGAACGGCCAGCTTTTCCCAGTGCATGTAGATCGTGGTCGAATTCGGCGTCACATCGTCGAAGGTGTACTGCAGCCGGTCGAGGAATGGCGCCTCCCTGGGCTGTACGATGATCCGCAGCTCGTCTTCTTTGGGGTCGTAGCTGAAAGCGCCCCAGGCATCGGCCTGCTTGGAGAAGATCACCATCCACTTGTTGGTCGTCGGAACCATGTGAACCCCGTATCGCCCCGCCGCGACTTCCGCGTCGCCGATGGTGACCGGCGTGTTGAAGGACAGCACGGTGTTCTCATTGGCCCCAGCCCGCCAGACCGTGTCGTAGGGCACCAGGCCACCCCAGATCTTCCGGTCGTTTACCGCGGGACGGTCGTAAGTCAGGTTGATCTCGGTGAGCCCGATGGTCTGGCTGACCGAGGCCCGTGGACTCGCCTTGGGAGTATCGAGACGGAAGTTCTGCGCGGAGGCGGCTCCGGCCACGAGCGTCAGCGCTACGCCCAGCGCAACGGGGCGAATCGACATATCGCGTGCTCCTGTGTGACGAGGCTGAACTGGAAGTGGATACGCGGAGTACGTCGTTGCGCCGTTGGAGGTTACAGGTCGCGAAACGGAACGTGGTAGTCGGGGTGGGTGTAGTGGGAGATGGGACGTGAGACGTGACAGAGCCTTAGATCTTTTTGTTGCCCGACCGTCCGCCCCGACCGTCTCGCTCGTCCTACCGCCGTCCCGCCTTTTCCGCGTTTCCGCCCTACCCGCCGTATCTTTCTGCAATGGCGACCCTGGCACGCCCCCGCACTACCGAGCTGATCAGCCCGCCGCGCAAGGACGAGGCGACTCGACGAGCCGAGCTTCGCGTGATGAGGCGTCTGGCGACGGGTCTTTTGGGTGTCGCCCTCGTGATCTTCGTCGTCGCACTCCTGCTCGAACCGCAGTATCCGTGGCTTGGCTTCGTCCGAGCGACGGCGGAGGCATCGCTGGTTGGCGGTTTGGCGGACTGGTTTGCGGTCACGGCGCTTTTCCGCAAGCCGATGGGCCTGCCGATTCCACACACGGCCATCATCCCCACTCAGAAGGACCGGATCGGCCGGATTCTTGGCGGCTTCCTCCAGAATCACTTCCTCTCGCGAGACGTGCTGGTAGCCCGGCTGGGCTCGCTGCATCTCGCGACCCGATCGGCCCGGTGGGTCAGCGATCCCGCAAACAGCGAACGGTTGGCCCGGCATGTCGCTGCGGGTCTCGCCAAGGCGGTCCAGACGCTGCCCGAAGCCGAGGCGAGCGAGTTCATCCGGCAGAGTGCCGTGGCCCGGCTCCAGTCGGTGCAACTGGCGCCGTTCATGGGGAACCTGTTGTCGGTAGTTGCCGCGGACGACCGGCACCAGCCGCTGTTCGATGAGGCTCTGCGACTGGTGCACGACGCATTGGAGCGGAACCGGGAAGAGCTCCGCCGCAAGATCAAGGAGGAGAGTCCGTGGTGGGTGCCCGGTGTCGTGGACGACGCGTTTCATAAGCGGCTGGTGCACGCGACGGAGCGGCTGGTTGACGAGATCCGGGCCACTCCTCGACACCCGCTGCGGCTCAAGTTCGATACGGCGTTCCGCAACTTTGTCGAGAAGCTCAAGCATTCCCCGGATATCGCATCACGCACTGAGGCCTGGAAGCAGGACCTCCTCACGCATCCGGCGGTGGAGGAGTTTGCGGCTTCACTCTGGGAGCGGGCCCGGAAGGCGGCAGACCGCTACAGCGCGGAGGCCGATGGGGCGTCGTTGCAGCCGCTGGCGAGGGGTCTCGCCGCCGCGGGGGAATCGCTCCTCGCCGATGAAAGCCGGCTCACCGAGTTGGACCTGACGATCACCGAATTCCTCGCCAGCCAGCTCGAAGAGCATCGTCACGAAGTGTCGGACCTCGTGGCGGAGACGGTCCGCCAGTGGGATCCGGAGGTGGCGGCCGAACGCATCGAGCTGGCCGTGGGGCGGGACCTGCAATTCATCCGGCTGAACGGCACCTTGGTGGGCGGCCTGGCCGGACTACTGATCTACACCGTCATCTACTTCACTCGTTAGCCCGCCTTGTCCTTGAAAAGCTCCAGGTATTGGCCGTAGCCTTCCGCCTCCAGCTGGTCCACCGGGACGAATCTTAGAGACGCGGAATTCATGCAGAACCGCTGGCCAGTCGGAGCCGGCCCGTCGTCGAAGAGATGCCCGAGATGCGAGTCCGCATGCGCGGAGCGGACCTCGGTCCGTTCCATGAAGAGATGCCGATCAGTCTTGGTTTGAATGTTCTCCGGCTCCAGCGGCTTGGTGAAGCTGGGCCAGCCGGTGCCCGAGTCGTACTTGTCGAGTGAGCTGAAGAGCGGCGCTCCCGAGACCGCGTCGACGTAGATTCCCGCCGCGTGATTGTCCCAGTACTCGTTCTGAAAAGGCCGCTCGGTGGCTTCCTTCTGAGTCACCTGGTACTGCATTGGAGTGAGCCGCTGCCGCAGCTCCGCATCTGAAGGCTTCTTGTAGTCCATGGCTAGGCTTCTCTCAGGTATCCCCAGGTGTGCAGTTTGTCGTGATCTTCGAACCAGCGATCCCCGATGTCGGTGCGATAGTACATGTCGGGGATGAGAATGTTCTTGATCCGATTGTAGGCATGGGACTGGGCTTGCCGCATCGTCGGACCGAGTCCGACTACCACCAGCACCACGCCCGATGTTCCCGTCACCACCCATTGCTCGTTCACCTGACGGACGTCCTCGATGTGGACCTCCTCGGTGGCGGGCTTCTTGAACAAGATTACAGCGTTCTTGGATACCGACTCGAATGTGGCGTCGTCATCGAACGGGAAGGGGGAGACCACAATCCGTACCCCGATCTGGAAGCCGCTCTTCACCCGGAGTTTCGGCGTCTCGCCCCGGGCGAGGTCGTAGAGGAACTCCCCGATCGGCGTCAGCATCGCCTCCTGCTGGATCATGATCGTCGGATAACCGAACCGGGAAGGGAATTCCAGCGGGTAAATCCCGTTCCCGTTCACGATGCAGTTGAGGTCGATATACCCGACGTATCCCTCCTCGGCCAGCCGGGCCTCCATCTTGGCGAGCGTGCTGTTGAAGATCCTGTTGGGGCCGCTCCAGAACATGGCCGTCCCCATCTCTCCGGTTGAAGGGCCGATGTTCCCGGGGAAGAGCTTCTTATGCTCGAAGTTGACGTTGATCGGGTAGACGAACTGCTGGCCATTGAAGAAAGCACCAACGGCGACTTCCACACCGGTCACTCGGCGCTGGAGCTGGAAGATCTTGATCTCGTCGGCGAAAGACCTCTTGTAGGCCTCGAGCACCCGCATCACGTCTTCCCCATCGTCGTCTTCACCCACGAAGAGCCGGCGTTTCACGTTCTGTGCTTCGCCGCTGGGTTTGATGACATAGCGGTCCGGGTTGGCCCGCACGAACTCGATCGCCTCGGTGAAGTTGTCGAACTCCTTGTAGGGAAGGATCCCTACCCCTGCCTCCTTCAGCTGCTCCTGGCCGAAGGAACGGTCGTCTTCCAGCCGGTCGGTGTACGCAGAACCACCGACCACGAGCTTTCCCTTGGCCCGCAGGGCCTGGGCCTTGGCTCCCTGCCCCAGTGTGTCGTCGAAGACGATCACGTCGGCCCAGGGCAGATCCGCCTCCCAGTTGGTGGACTTGGGGACGAACCCGTCGGCGATGTCCCTCTCCCGCTCGGCTTCGATGAAATAGCGCACCCCGTGGCCCTCCTTCAGCACCTGCCACGCGATGTCGCCGATCAAGCCGGACAGCGAGACGAAGAGGAAGTTTTTACGGTCGGTCGAGTCGCCCATGCTTCAGTTGGCCAGTCCCAACTGTTTCAGGAAGCCATAGGCGTCGTAGTAGTCACCCTGGTAGGCGATGTGATCTCCCCGCAGCCGGATCAGGGTGGCACCCTTGAAGGAGAACTTCTTACCGGTGGGCTTGGTCCCGTCTGCGAAGGGGCCGGTGTGGGTGCCGGTAAAGGTCCACTGGAAGGCGACGCCGTCGGGCCCCACGATCGGAGGTGTCGAGTCCCGTACCCAATTGCAGTCGGGGGCCGCGGTCATGAAGGCCTGGATCACATTCTTCCGGGCGGAATCGCGGCCCACCTGTGGAACGCCAACGGTGGCGTCGTAATAGACGACATCGTCCGTCATGTAGCTGGCGGCTTTGCCGGGATCGTGTGCGTTCCAGGCGGCCATGTACTGGTCAACGACCTGAACCGGGTTGATCGCCGCGGATTCAGAGTTGGAAGCAGGTTTGGCGGCGGGGGGCCGACACGAAACCAGGGCCGCGAGCAGAATGGCTGGGCAAACGAGTCGGCTGGTTACGGACTTCCTGAGCGTTCCGGTCATGGGTTCCCCTCGCGACGCGCTGCGCCGCGGGGTCCTCGTCATGAGGTGGTCTGGTTCGCGCGGACTCACTTCCCCTGCAGATTGGCGAGCACCTGCTGGAGGTTGAGACTGCGGGCTTGGGATTGGACCTGATCCCGCACCTTGGGGAACAACGCCTTGGCCTCATCCTGGAACCGGGCGAAGAGCCTCCGCAGGTCTTCCCCACTGAGTCTCCGTCCCTGGGCATAGTACTGCTTGGCGACATGGCCCAGCGCATAGGTCGAGCTGAATGACACCGCCGCCCCTGCCGCGAGTCCGGTAACGCCGCCGACCATGCCTCCCAGGATGCCGCCGGCGATCCCGCCGAGCACTTTGCGAACCACACTCTCCATCACCTGGGCCGCGGCACCAAGGCCCAGCGTACCGGCGAGATCCTTGACCTGGTTGGCATCGAGTTTCTGCCCGAAATGCTGCCCGATTATGTAGACCAGGCGGAGCTGAAGCGGCAGGATGGCGACGTTGGCCAGGCGGTCGGGGAGGATTTCCAGGGCGCCGGTCAACATCGCCTGCTTCAGGATCAGATCGTCGAGCACCACATCGGAAGGCGGTTTGCCCGTACTGACTTGAACATCCGGAAGGTTGGTTCCCGCCCCTGCCAGGGCGGTAGCCTGCTGATCGGATTCTCGCACCGACGACATGCTGAGCCCGAGGGATCCTCTCAACTGGTTGATGAAATCCATTTCCGGAGGGTTGGCCGCGCCGTCGGAATGGACGACCGCGAGAGCCGTGTCGTAGGCCATCTTACGGGCGTCATCCCCGGAAAGACGTCCCGCGAGCTCCTGCAGATCAATCTTCCCGGTGCTCGCGCGACGGGCTTCTTCGTCGAGTTGGGTGATTCCGAGTCGCTTGAACACCTCGGCGAGTTGAGCGCTCTCTTCGGGGGTCTGCGTTCCGTCCGCCAGGGCGGCGAGCAGGGCGATAGTAGCGATGGTTTCCTGGTCGGTCTGATTCATGGTTAGCTCCGCGCGTGCTTCTTGGACATCTGCCAGCACCCCATTCTATACGTGAATGGCTTCCCGCAGTAAGATACGACGGAGGCTGGTGCAGCCCTGTTACCTCCAGAAGTGACCCCATGGAACCGACCTACCAGTTCGACCTCGTGTGCATCGGCAGCGGGCCGGCCGGCCAGCGGGCCGCCGTTCAGGCCGCCAAGCTGGGCAGCCGAGTGGCGATCATCGAGAAATGCCGCTCGGTAGGCGGAGTGTGTCTCGATACCGGCACCATCCCCAGCAAAACGATCCGCGAGGCGGTCCTGTCCTTCTCAGGCAATGGCGCCGCGCTGGGCCGCCGAGGGATCCACACCCCGCCGGACGCCGATCATCTGCTGGAACGGGTAGCGCACGTCGTGAGCCAGGAAGCGGCGGTGATCGAACACCAGCTGCGCCGCAACGGGGTGGAAGTCATCGTAGGCCATGCCTCCTTCCTGGACCCTCACACGCTGGTTGTGCGCGCGGGAGACAGCT
>DATIOP010000074.1:0-5699 GCA_035472975.1 Gemmatimonadales bacterium | reverse complement strand
ACCTCAGGGCGGCATGGCGTTCTGGGGCGCACCTCTCTCCGCCTGGTTTTTTACGCCCCGCTGAGCATGTTCTCTCCCGAAGTCGCTCTGATCCTGTTCAAGCTCGGCGGAAGTCTCGCATACGCCGGCGGTCTCGTCCTTCTCTACCGGCACCTGCGGGGCACGGTGTCGAACGCAGCGCTCGACCAGGCGCGCTTTGCCGCGGTCTTCTCATTGGCGGCCCTGATCTATCAACCGTTCTGGACGATGTACCGGGTCGGCGGGCAGACCACTCCGTTCGTGTTCCTGTTTCTTCTCTTCGCTCTCCTGGCTCATCAGCGGAACCAGCCGATCGCCACTGCCTTGGGGCTGCTTGCCGCCGTGCTGTTCAAGCCCGCGTTCCTGATCGCTCCCGCGCTGTTGGTGCTGCTCTCGGATCGGCGACTGTTTTTCGCGATCGCCGGAGTGTTCGGCGCCGCGGGCCTGCTCTCGGTTCTCCTGTTCGGTTGGCCGCTGCACCGGGAATTCATCGATGTCTTGCTGCGGGGAAGCCAACGGCCTTCGCCGTGGTTCTTCAACAGTTCTCTGTATATCCTGGCCGACGCATTTCGGCCAATCCAAGGGTCGGCTCCAATTCCCGGGGCTGGTGGACCCGTCCCGGACTTGCTGCGCACGGCACTCAAGGTCGCGGTGCTGGGCGTTTTCATCTGGCTCGCGCTGCGAAGCCGGAAGCAGGAATGGAACCCACCGCAGCGCCGCCATTTCAACTTTCTCCTTGCGACGAGCTTCTGCCTGCTGCTTTCCCAGGTAGTGTGGGAGCACTATCTCGCGGTATTGTTTCTCCCGCTCGCCTGTCTCATCGCGGCCGGCCCGCAGCTGACCCGTTCCGCACGCCGACTGCTGGCAGCCATCTTCGTCATGGCGCTCTTCCAGAACCTGATCTTCGTGATGTTTTTCCGCTCCCACGTGGCAATTGGAAGCAACGCCGCCCTCCTTGCGGTGAGCCTGGTCAAGAGCGGCACGCTGCTGCTGTATCTCCTGTGGCTGGTGTGGTACAAGGACCTTCTCTTCGCCTGGCAGGCTCGCGTTCCGGGCACACCCTTTACGGCCCCCGATGGCGCCTGATCCAGCTTCCACGCCCAGCACTCGAGCGGGTATGGCCAGCTCCCAGAACCCGGTACGCGTAGTCCTCTTCACCGGGGGACGCGGGTCGAGCGTGCTTTCCCGGGAGCTCATTCGCAGCGAGCGCATCGCGCTTACCCTCGCGATCAATGGCTATGACGACGGGCTGTCCACCGGCGAGGTGCGTCGGTTCCTCGGCGACTGTCTTGGCCCATCGGATTTCCGGAAGAACGCGTCACGGCTCGCGACCGAGTTGCACACCTGCGAGGAACGGCTGGTCAAGCTGCTCGATCTCCGCTTCCCCGATGAGTACGGGTTCGAGCAGGCGAGAGCATCGTTCGCTCAACTTCGTGAAAGCGGGCCGCCAGCGGCGGATGAGTTCCAGCGCACGTTACGGAACCTGGTCGGCGGGATCGACCGTCGCACCGCCGACCTTGTGGCGAACCGTCTCGATCGCTTCGAGCAGGAGCGTGCCCGCACCGGGTCCCAGTTCAGCTTCGCCGACTGCAGCCTGGGCAATCTGGTTTTCGCCGGATGCTTCCTCGAGGTCGGCCGAGACTTCAACCGCGCAGTCGAGGACTATACCGGGCTGATGGGAATTCCCGCCGGCATGATCGAAAACGTGACCGACGGGGCCAATCTTTGCCTGGTCGCGGTGGACGGTGACGGGAATTTGCTCGCCACCGAGGCCGACATCGTCACCGCCGACAAGCCGCAGTACCTGCAGGACATTTATCTCCTCCGCCGGCTGACGACCGCCGAGGAGCGAGAGCAACTGGCGCGGGAAGGGCCGGCTGAGTTGCAGCGCTTCCTTGCGGCCAATTCCGTCAAGCCGGTTCCCAATCCGCGCCTGCTCGCCAGGATTGCCGAAGCGGACATCATCGTCTTCGCGCCGGGCACCCAGCACTTGAGCCTTTCCCCCTCGTACTTCACGCCGGGCATCGGCAGGGCCATCGCTCGGAATCTCCGGGCGGTCAAAGTCCTGATCACTAACCTGCATGAGGATGCGGAGATTTCCGGCAGCAGTGCCGTGGACCTGGTGGACAAAGCGCTTTTCTACCTGCGGGAGAAGGGGCAGCTGAGCATTCCCACCCCGTGTCTCATCACCCACTATTTCATCAACGACCCAGGCCGCAGCGACAGCGGCGCGCCGTACGTTCCGCTGGGCCATCTCGACAGTATCGAGGACCCGCGACTGGTCCGCATCGGGAACTACGAGGATGGAGTAACCGGCCGCCACGATGCGACCAAGGTCCTCACTCCGTTCATCAAGTCATTCCTGCGACGGGACGAGCGCTTACGGCTGGCGGTGCTGCTGGTGGAGGGCCAGTCGCTCAACAAGACCGGGCAGACCATCATCGAGATGGTGCGCGCCGGAATAGATCAGCTACCGGTGGTGGTGACACTGTTCTACGAGGGCCGCGAATCCTTCGACGGAGACTTCGGGAACTCCCTTCCGTTCGAGGCGAGGAATCTCGCGACCCAGGGCTCATCCATAGAGGCCGCATTCGCCCGAGTCGTGAATGATCCGGGATACGATTACGTGCTGCTGTTCGAATCCTCCGGCATGTACAAGGGCGAGGACATCGTGAGCCTGGCACGGCACCTCGAGGGCGGACGGCTCGATGCGGTATGGGGAAGCCGTCGTCTGTCGGTCAACGACATCAAAGCGGCCTACCAGCTGGTGTACCGGAGCAAGACGCTCAAGAGCATCGTCAGCTACGTCGGGTCGCACGTCCTGAGTCTCGCCTATTTCACGCTCTACGGGCGCTTCATTTCCGATACGCTTTCGGGAGCCCGGGTGGTGCGCTCCGGCTTCCTCCGCAACGGGCCCTTCGACTACCGACAACGGGAATTCAACCAGGTGGTGCTCTCCAACCTTCTCCGCCAGCGAGCCGAGGTGTTCGAAACGCCGGTGTACTACTTCCCCATTTCGCCGGAGAAGGTTCGCCGCACGACAATGGGTGACGGGTTGCGGTCGCTGGCGACGATCCTCCGTCTCCGCTGGTCGGCGCTGCCCGCCGCACCCGCTGCGCCTCCCCCGCGAGCCGAAACGGACCCGATGGTCCTGCCGCGGGATACCGTGTCGCTCTCCAAGTAGCGACGCGAGAATGGCGCGCTTCTCCCTGATCATCTTCGACATGGATGGCGTCCTTGCCGACAGTTCCCCCTGTCACGCTCGCGCCTACCAGGACCTCTGGAAGGAGATCGGGGTCGAAGGACCACGATATGACTCCATCATGGGCAGGCCAACCGGCGAGGTGATCCGCGAGATTACCAGGGATCTGGCACCCACCACCGAGCAGGTAGAGCAGTGGATCCGATTCAAGCAGGAGCGCGCTCGCGTATACCTTCAGAAAGAAACCGTGACATTTCCCGATACCCGTGAAGTCCTGGAAAAATTGAAGACGTCCGGAACTGCGATTGCGGTAGGCACTAGCGCATCGCGTGACACTGCGGAGCTTCTGCTGCGGCAGATTGGAGTCCTGCCCCTCATCCCCGTCCTCGTGACGAGCGACGACGTGCGAGAGGGTAAGCCGGCGCCCGATACCTATCTGGAGGCGCTTCGGCGTTCGGGAGGAGATCCGGACCGGACTCTGGTCGTCGAAGACAGCCTCTCCGGCCTCAGGGCCGCGACCGCCGCAGGCACCTGGTCGGCCGCAGTGCGCAACAATCTCCCATACTCCGGCCCCCGCTTCCTCGGAAATTTCCCCGATCTGCGTTCTCTCGCGGCCAAGATCGAGAGTCCTGATCAATGAGGCGGGTAATGGTGGTTCCGGCCGCCGGCCGGGGCTCCCGCTTGGGATCGGCACTACCCAAGGTGGTGGTGCCGGTGAACGGGCGCGCGATGCTCGACTACATCCTGGAGCGGTACCGCGGTCTGGTTGATCGCTTCGTGGTCGTCGTGAGCCCCGAGGCACTCGCGATAGTTCGCTCACATTGCCTGGCGACCGGATTTCCCATCGAGCTGGCGGTGCAGGACTCGCCCACAGGGATGCTCGACGCAATCCTTGTCCCGGCGCGCTCTCCGGTCCTCCGGTCGGCCGATCAGGTCTGGATCACCTGGTGCGATCAGATCGCCGTCTCCCGCGCCACGGCAGACCGCCTGGCCAGGACACTCGACCAGTCGTCCGCGGATCTGGCCATGCCAACGCTCAAGGGGGAAAATCCCTACATCCATTTCGAGCGGAATACGGAAGGACGAATCCTCCGGGTGCTCCAGAGGCGTGAGGGCGACGCGATGCCCGCGATCGGAGAGAGCGACATTGGGCTGTTCGGTCTGAGCGGAATGGCCTACCGGGAGCAGCTGCCCCGGTTCGCCGAAACAGCACCGGTCGGGACAAGCACCCGTGAGCGGAATTTCCTTCCCTTCATTCCGTGGCTCGCGGCTCAGGCGCCGATCCAGACCTTCCCCGCAGCCGATCCGATGGAAGCAATCGGCATCAACACGGTAGAGGACCTGGGCCGAGTGGCAGCGTTCCTGGGCCGGGGAGCCTGACCGGTGACTACTCGCGCCGTCCTGTCGGTCGTGATCCCCGCCTACAACGAGGAGCGCTTCATCGGCACTCTGCTCGAGCGGATCCTCGCGCTCGACCTGAGCATCCTCGGACTGGACAAGGAAATCATCGTCGTGAACGACTGCTCGAAGGATCGTACCGCGGAAATCGTCGCGTCATTCCCCGCGGTGCGTTTGCACAATCAGCCGACGAATGGAGGGAAAGGGACCGCGGTCCGTACCGGAATCGGGCTGGCCACCGGCCAATATCTCATCATTCAGGATGCGGATCTGGAATACGAGCCGGCGGACTACATCCCCATGTTTCGGAAGCTGCAGGAGGTGGGCGTGGATGCCGTGTACGGCAGCCGGTATCTCAAACGGTCGAACGATGGCTGGCTGGTGAACCTCCTCGCAGGCAAGCATTCCGGTCAGGGCTGGATGGCATACCTTGGCGGACAGAGTCTCAGTTTCGTAGCACTGCTCTGCACTGGCCGCTATCTCACCGACACCGTAACCGCACTAAAGCTTTTCCCTACACCGCTGATCCAGTCCCTCCCTCTGGAAACCACCGGGTTCGAGTTGGATCACGAGATCACCTCGCGCCTCTTGGCCCGGAAGAAAAACATCAGAGAGGTGCCGATCCGCTATTTCCCCCGGACGAAGGCCGAAGGGAAAAAGATCGGTCTGCGGGACTGGTTCATTGGCACCAAGACGTTCTGGCGCTACCGCAGAGGCTGAGCAGGTACTTCAGGGACGCAGTCCGAACACCGCGACGAATCCGGCACTGAACGCGGGCGACCCGTAGCGGCCCCTGAGCCGCTCGAGTAGACCCGAGTCATCGGCGTGCCAGGTAATGACGTAAACCGGACGTCCCAGACCACGGACATAGCCCGCCTCATCCACCGTCAGCTCCTCTCCCCTGACCAGCTTCCCCGAGATCGTGGTCCGCCGATCCGCATCGGGATAGGGCGTCGTCATGTAACTCGGCTGATCGGTGAAGATCGCGCGGCCGGTGAACGCCGGCAGCTCCGAGACGTTGCCCGACATCTTGACCACATCCGCAGGATCCACCACAAAGACGGCGTCGCGACCGGTATTG
>DATIOP010000073.1:0-5164 GCA_035472975.1 Gemmatimonadales bacterium | reverse complement strand
ATCAGTGACCAGCACGCCCCAAAGCCCGGAGACCGAGGCGAAGAAGATGGTCATGACGGAGCAGACGAGCAGCGTCCGTTCCATCGGCCATCCCAGGACCACGTTCGCGATCTTGGCGGCGGCCTGGTTGACAGTCGCCATGATCACGCAATTGAAGAGCAGGCCGAGATAGACTGCCCGGAAGCCCCGGAGCAGCCGTGCCGCCGGGCCCGAATAGCGCAGCTCGTAGAACTCGAGATCGGTGAGGACGCCGGAACGCCGCCAGAGGCGGGCGTAGAAAAACACCGTCATCATTCCCGTCAGCAGGAATGACCACCACACCCAGTTGTCGGCCACGCCGTGCTCCCGCACCAGGTTGGTGACGAGATTCGGGGTGTCGGTGCTGAAAGTGGTCGCCACCATCGAGACGCCGACCAGCCACCACGGCGCCGCGCGACCGGAGGTGAAGAACTCGCCGGTACTCGAGCTGGCCCGCCGCCAGAAGAAGAGTGCCGGCAGGAAGGAGATGAGAATGGATGCCGCGACAATCGCCCAATCGAGCGAAGTGAGCTGCATGCAATGGCTCCGTGGGAGGCAGGCCGAACGTTAGAGAGGGCGGGGGAAAGACGGTAGGTGGGGAGAGGGGAGACGGGAGAGGGGAGACGGGACAAGCAAAAGCGTGAGAAGTGAGAGGTGAGAGGTGGGAAGAGTACCTGCCCTTGGCTGTTCCTTCTCACTTCTCACTTCTTACTTCTCACGGTGTTCGCGTCTCCCGTCTCCCGTCTCCCGTCTCCCTTCTCCCTTCTTCCCGCTCGTCGTGTCGGCTATATTTGGCGTGCCCCAGGTCCGAAGGGCGCTGGCGCGCGAACCGCGTCAGGACCTCGCCGGTAGCAGCGCTAAGCGATGTCCGGTGTCGCTTCGGGGTGCCTGGGGCATTTTTCTTTCGCCGTCTTTCGTCTCCCGTCTCCCGTTCTCACGTCCGCCGCCCCTTCCCGTTATTCTTGTCCCATGGCATTGGCTCTCGCCCGTAAATACCGCCCCAAACGTTTCAGTGATCTGCTGGTTCAGGACCACGTCGCCGAGGTGCTGCGCGGCGCGGTCGTGAAGAACCGGGTCGGTCACGGCTACCTGTTGACCGGTCCCCGCGGGGTGGGGAAGACCACCGCCGCCCGCATCCTGGCGATGGCGCTCAACTGCGAACGGAAGGGCACGACGAAGCCGGAGGGGGAGCCCTGCGGCGAATGCGAGAGCTGTCTCCGGATCTGGAATGGGAACGCCAATCTCGACGTGGTGGAGATCGACGCGGCCAGCAATCGCGGTGTCGACGACGCGCGGGACCTGCGGGAGCGCGCGATGTACGCCGCCTCTCGCGCCGACCACCACAAGGTCTACATCGTAGACGAAGCCCACATGCTCACCCGGGAAGCGTGGAACGCGCTGCTCAAGATCCTGGAGGAGCCGCCGCCGGGTGTCGTCTTCGTCTTCGCCACTACTGAGCCCCAGAAAATCGCGCAGCAGGCGGCGCCGGTCCTCTCCCGGTTGCAGCGTTTCGATTTCCGGCGGATCGGGACCGCGGCGATTCGCGAGCGGCTCCGCGCCGTTCTCGCTGCCGAAAAGATCCAGGCCGACGAGGATGCTCTTACCCTGATCGCGCGTCAGGCCGACGGCGGCATGCGAGACGCTCTCTCCGTGCTCGATCAGTGTCTGAGCTTCGGGGAAGGCGCCATTACTGCCGCGCGGGTCCGCGAAGTTCTGGGCCTGGTGACCGACGAGGCCTACGCCGAATTGCTCGAATTGATCGCCGCTCGAAATCCAGCGGGCGTTTTCCCCCTGCTCGATCGTCTGGCCGACGGCGGCGCCGACGTGATCGAGTTCATGGGTGGGGCCGCCGAAGCGCTTCGTGCGGTGCTCCTCACCCAGCTGGGTGGGGATCCGGAGGGAATCACCGAGGGAATGCGTCACGCGGTGACCGCGGTGCGGGATCGGCTCCCCGCCGGAGATCTTCTCCGCATGCTGAAGGTGTTCGCCGACATCGAGCCGTCACTCGCTCGGAGCGGAACTCCTCGCCTCATCGTGGAGACGGTGCTGCTTCGCTGGGCGTTGATGGATCGGACGGTGGAACTGGAGGCGGTACTCGGTGGCGGACAGGGCGGACGGGGCGATCGAGGCGGACAGGGCGAACAGGTCGGGCAGGTCGGACACCGGCTTTCGCCTCCTCGCTCCTCCGCGCCCGCGACGACCGCCCCGTCCGTCTCGACCGCCCCGACCGTCTCGCCGATTGCCCTGTCCGACCTCTCGGTCGAATTCACCCTCGCCGGTCTCACCGACGCCTGGCCTCACCTCATGGCAGCCGCACGGCAGCAGAGCCGTTTTCTCAGCGAGGCGCTCGCCACGGCGACGATCACCGAGGTGGCCCCTCCGGTGGTCTGGTTGACGGCCGAGGGCAATCCGACGCTTGCGGAGGGGCTGCAGCACCAGTTGAAAGCCGTTGAAGGCCTGATTGGGAAGCTGGTCGGAGCTTCCGTGCAGGTCCGTATGGCAGCCGAAAAAGAGACGGCCGAGCCGCGAGTCAAACGCCTGTCAGAGGGTCAGGCGAGGGCAGAACGGCTCCGGATTCTTCGGACAAAGGACCCTACCCTCGAAGCCGCCGCCGAGGGCTTAGATTTGGAAGCCCTCGAATAATCGGAGGGCTCCGGCGGGTTGCGGGGCGGTGGGGGGGACCCGTACTTTCCTCAAGCGTTGCAGGGACTTAGCGTAATGGCCGATTTTCAGCAGCTTCTCCAGCTGAGCCAGCAGGTGCAGGGCCGGCTGCAGCAATTGCAACGGGATCTGGCAGATCAGACGATCGAAGTCCAGGTCGGTGGTGGGATGGTCCGGGTGACGCTGGATGGGCGAGGTACCGTCCGGGGTCTAACGATCGATCGCGCCGCGTTCGAAGGACGGGACGAGGAGCTGTTGGCCGACCTCATCCTGTCTGCCATCGCCGAGGGCCAACGCCGGGCAGCAGAGTCGCTCCAGGCCGAGATGCGGAAGATGCCGTCGCTGCCGCTGTCTCTGCCGCTCTGAGCCGTGAGCGCCGTCGACGATCTCATAACCGAATTCGCGAAGCTACCAGGCATCGGGAGAAAAACTGCCCAGCGCCTGACCTTTCACCTGCTGCAGCAGTCGGCGGAGCGCTTGACCCGACTGGCCGCAGCCCTGGTGGGGGTCGCTGAACGGGTGCGGCCCTGTACCGAGTGCGGCAATCTCGCCGAGGAAGAGCTTTGCGAGATCTGCCGCGATCCGCGCCGGGATGCGGGTACTCTCTGTGTGGTGGAAGAGCCGTCGGCGGTCGCAGTGGTGGAGCGGGCCGGTGAATTTCGAGGCCGCTACCACGTCCTGGGCGGTCATCTCGATCCTCTGGCAGGGGTGGGGCCCGAATCGCTGCGGATCGACCTCCTCCTCCGGCGGGTTTCCGGGGGTCAGGTGCGGGAAGTGATTCTGGCGACCAACCCCTCGATGGAGGGCGAAGTCACCGCGACTTACGTCCAGCAGCTGCTCGAAGGCCAGCCGGTCCGGGTGACTCGGCTGGCCCGCGGTTTGCCGATGGGGGGGGATTTGGAGTACGTGGACGGCGTCACCCTGGCCCACGCCCTGATCGCACGACAGGAAGTGCGGTAATGCGGGCCCGGGCACTCGCGGTGGCGCTCGGAGTCGCCGGGGGAGCGGCCTTGGGATGGCTGCTGGCCCAACGGCACATGCGGGAACACCAGGAAGATCTGTTCAGTCCGCGGCCGCTGCGCCGCCTCGCCGCGCTGGGTCACCTGGCCGCCGGCGAAGGCGTCGAGACTGTTCGCCTGCTGCGGGATTATCTGGAGTGGGAATCGCAGCCCATGCTTCGCCGCCGGGCGGAAGGAATTCTCCGCCGGCTCGAAGCCGCCCTCGGGTAACCACAGGGGAATCGATGTCCGGAGCTTCCAGCTGGTCATTCCGGGAAGAGGACTCGACCCGCATCCACGGGTTGCTGGGCCAATTCCTGCGGGAATCCAACGCCCGCACGGCTATGATCGTCGATCGAGCGGGCCAGATGGTGGCCGTGGTCGGCGAGGAGCCGGTCTTCGACCCCACCGCTTTCGCCTCCCTTACCGCAGCCGATTTCAGCGCCAACGATCAACTGGCCCGGATGATCGGCGAGCCCGAGTTCGGCGCGCTGTTCCACCAGGGCGAGAAGGAATCGATGTACCTCGCCGACATCGCGCGGCGAGTCATCCTCGTGGTGCTGTTCGACAACCGGACGACGCTCGGGCTGGTCAAGCTCCGGGTGAAGCAGACCGTCCTGGACCTCACCCAGGTGTTTCACGAAATGTTCACACGGGGCACCCCCTCCACCAGTCAGGTGGAAGCGGCGTTCCTCGGCGAGGCAGAAGATGAGATTGACAAGCTCTTCGGGGCGTGAGGCGGAGTATTAGCGCATGTCGATGATCAACTACGCGTCCCGCGAGATCAACTGCAAGCTGGTCTATTACGGGCCCGGCCTCGGTGGCAAGACGACAAACCTCGAGTTCGTCTACAACAAGGTCTCGCCCAATTCCCGCGGCAAGCTGATCTCCCTCGCCACCGAAACCGAGCGGACTCTGTTCTTCGACTTCCTCCCGGTGGACCTGGGCACCATCCGCGGGTTCAAGACTCGCTTCCATCTCTACACCGTTCCGGGCCAGGTCTATTACAACGCGTCCCGCAAGCTGATCCTCAAAGGTGTGGACGGGGTGGTATTCGTGGCCGACAGCCAGATCGAGCGGATGGAAGCCAACATCGAGTCGATGCAGAACCTGTACGACAACATGGCCCAGCACGGCTACAACCTGACCACCATCCCGTTCGTCATCCAGTACAACAAGCGCGACCTGCCCAACGCGGCGCCGATGGAGCAGCTGCGTCCCGTCCTCAACCCGACCAAGGTTCCCGAGTTCGAGGCGTGTGCCACCAGCGGCGCAGGCGTGTTCGATACGCTGAAGGCGGTCGCCAAGCTCGTGCTGACCGAGCTCCGAAAGGGTGGCTGATGGACGCGACGCCAGGGCGACCCGACCGACTCGATCGGCCCGACCGATACGATCGACCGCGGTTTCGCGAGGATCTGGTCGCCGAAATGATCGACGACCAGGGCGCGCGGTTCATCGACGTGATGGATCTCGACCGCGGAAACATC
>DATIOP010000072.1:0-6804 GCA_035472975.1 Gemmatimonadales bacterium | reverse complement strand
GCGTGCCGGTGAAGAAAAACAACATCGCGCCCCCTGCGGACACCCTCCCCTTCATCCAATATATCGACTGGAAATGCTACGGCATCCAGGGGACGGCCCTCAACGTGCCCTTGAACCTCACCCAGCTCAACCCCGTGATCGCGGGGCTTCTCGGTCCCAATGTCGCGGTGACCGTGCAAGAGCCGCAACAGCTGTGCGTGCCGGTGGCCAAGAACAGCACCAATCCTCCCCCCAACGTCCTGCAGCTCATCCAGTACCTGGACGTCAAGTGCTACCGGGTTACCACCAGCGTGAACAAGACCGCAACCTTGACGCTGAGCCACCTGAATCCCCTGCTCACTCAACCCTCAGAGCTCTCGACGATCGGGCCGGCGCCGCAGCAGCTCTGCGTCCCGGTGACCAAGAACCAGGCCCCGGTCCCCACCAACGTCATCCAATACATCCAGTACAGTGACGTCCTCTGTTATCCGGCAACCGGCGCGCCCCTGGGGCAAAACCTGACCCTGCGCCACCTCAACCCGGTCCTGATCGCGAAGGGTGTGCAACCGGAAACCGTTTTCGTCGGCAACAGCCTCAAGCTCTGCGTTCCGGTCGCGAAAAACGGCATGCTTCCGCCTGGCAATCCATAGTCGGCGAAACCCGTCCTTGCTTGGTGTAGGGCGCAGCCAGCCTGCGCCCTACGAGGTCTCGGGTTTCTGCACCGCGACCGTGCAGTCGCCGATCAGATAACCTTCCTCGAACCGAGGCTCTCCTCCGAGCGACCGGCAAAAGTCGAGCACGCTCTGGCGGCGGTGCCAGTTGAGCCATTCTTCGCCGCACCAATATTTGGAGTTGAGGAAATTGAACACCAGCCACTGTCCCGTGGCCTCCCACGCCGCGCGCAGGGCACTATAGAACTGCGGGCGCGTGAGCGTGTTCAGCGAGCCCGAAAAGATCACCACGTCGGCGCCCACCTTGAGCGCTTCCGGCTGGCGCACGAAATCCGCCGCGACGATGGTGCAATGCTCGTACTTCTGGCGGCGGGCCGAGCGGATCGTCGCGGGAATCATCTCCATCCCCGTGTAGTGCGCCGGGACGATTCCACGCGCCAATAGACGCCCCAGCAGATCCGCCCGCCCGCAGCCCACGTCGAGAATCCGCATCCCCGCCAGCGGGCAGATCCGGGAAATGACGTCGAAACGAATCAGCTGCCCCTCCCGGCTGGTCCAGAGCAACGCATGAAATCCCTTCGCCCCCTGCTGGCGGGCTTCGTGGTAGGGAAACAGGTAGAAGGGGACGGAGTCGGTCGTTTTGGGCATGGCGGACGAGATACCCCCGCCGGCCGGGATCACCCAACGGGTGCGGTCAGCAGGCAGGTGCCATCATAGCCGCATCAGGGGAACGGTTCGCCTTGTGAGCCGTGAATCCGCATGCCAGGACGGCAGGTTTCCACTTTGCAGCTCAGAGTGAGAAACTACGGCTCTCATGGCGAGGTTCTTCAACACGGCTGGGCCGTGCCGGCCCGAGATGCACTACATGCTTCAGCCCGAGCAGCGCTTGCCGGGGTTGCGGCAACTGGTCGATCAGCAGTTCTATTTCGTGGTGCACGCTCCCCGGCAAACCGGGAAAACCACCTGCTTCCGGTCGCTCGCCCAGTCTCTCACCGCGAAAGGGACCTACGCCGCGCTCCTAACTTCCTGCGAAGTAGGCCAAGCGGCTCACGGAGATGTCGAGCGCGGAGTCGCGGCGGTTCTTGACGCTCTGCGCATTGCCGCCGAGAACCACCTTCCAAAAACACTCCTTCCCCCTGAGGCCGACCCCACCACCCCCGCCGAGTCCCGCCTGCTCGACCTGCTCACTCGTTGGTCCCGCAAGTGCCCGCGGCCCGTCGTGCTCTTCCTGGACGAGATCGACGCCCTCGTCGACGACGTCCTGATCTCAGTCCTCCGCCAGCTCCGGACCGGCTACGCCGACCGGCCTCGCTCGTTCCCCCAGACCGTGGCCCTCATCGGCCTGCGAGACGTGCGCGACTACCGGCTGAAGCTGCGTCCCGACGTTCAGAGCCTGGGTACTTCGTCGCCCTTCAACATCAAGGTCGAGTCGCTCACCCTCCCCAGCTTCACCGCAGGTGAAGTTGCAGACCTTTACAACCAGCACACGACCGACACCGGCCAGGCCTTTACTTCCGAAGCAATCTCTCAGGCCTTTGCGCTGACCCGTGGCCAGCCGTGGCTGGTCAACGCCCTTGCCCGGCAAGCGGTCGAAGTGCTGGTTCCCGACCGCACGGTTGCGGTGGAAGCAGCTGCCATAGAAGCCGCAAAGGAGCGACTCATCTTGAGGCAGGACACCCACCTCGACTCTCTGATTGAGCGCTTACGCGAGCCGCGCGTCCGGCGGGTGATCGAGCCGCTCCTGGCGGGAATTGCGCTACCTCCGGACCTCCTCGACGACGACCTTCGCTTCACGATCGACCTCGGGCTGGTAGTCAAAGCACAGCAAGGCCTTGAAATCGCCAACCCAATCTACCGTGAGGTCATCCCGCGCGCCCTGACGTCTCTCCTGGAGCAGACGCTGCCATTGCCACGACCCACTTATGTCGCTCCTGACGGAGGATTGCGCTTCGACCTCCTTCTCGACGACTTCCGGGCCTTCTGGTGCGAGAACGCCGAGCAGTATCTGGCCCAGGCCCCGTACAGTGAGGCCGCAGCACAGCTAGTCTTCATGGCATTTCTCCAGCGGGTGGTCAACGGCGGCGGATTCATCGACCGCGAGTACGCTGTGGGAAGCGGCCGGATCGACCTCTGCGTCCGCTGGCCACGGGCGGGAAGAACAGACCGCTGGGCGGTCGAGCTAAAGATCTGGCGCGATGGCCGTCCCGATCCAGTTCCGCCAAGCTTGAAACAGGTCGCAGGTTACCTCGAACGTCTTGGGCTTGATCGCGGCACCTTGATTGTCTTCGACAGCCGGAGCGAAACCAAACCCCTGCCGGAGAGATGCTCAGTCGAGAAGGTGGCTGCCGAAGGAAAACAGATCGATATCGTACGGCTGTGATGAAATACATCTAGGTCCCCCAGTAGCCTGAGCATGTGTGGAGGCTGGATCACGTGCGACACTCGGAAAAAGCAACCCTCCGTCCCATCCACTCTAGGAGCGTGCTCTTTCGCGTGTTCGCATCTATCGTCTTTGCCCTATTGTGGCTGCCTCGCGTCACTGCAGAAGACCCGGCCGACGAGCTCGTTAAACTTGAGAAGGGTTCGCTATCTAATCTCCGCAAGTTTCTAGCCCATCACCCCGCGACCACCACCGGAGCGAGAGGCTTGACCGCACTAATGGTCATCGCCGGTTGGCCCGGGGAGGAGCGGTTCACGGGTGTCGAGCTGTTACTGAAGGCTGGTGCTAAGGTCAATGCAGTTGACGAAGGCGGCCAGACGGTGCTGAGAGTCGCGGCGTACCGGCGCGATGCGAGACTAGTTCGAGCACTGCTTGCCGCCAATGCGAGAGTGGAGGTGGGAACGCCACTGCACGATGCCATCTCTGCGGCGAGTCTCCAGCGACCCGGGGATCTCGATGGTACGGTCGAGGCACTTCTAGGTGCCGGCGCCTCGGTGGAGAAGTGCGATCGACACGGTCGTCGCGCGCTCCAACTGGCCGCTCGGCGTGGCCAAGAGCGAGTGGTGAAGATGCTGTTGGCGGCTGGTGCGGACCCGGAGGCCCCGGACCCGAACTCGGGAGACCCTCCCCTTCATGCCGCAGCCGCGAACGGGACCTTATCCGTCGTGCGGGCTCTGCTGAAAGCTGAGGCCCCAGTCGACGCACGGAATCCCTACGACTGCTCCACGGCTCTGCACCGCGCTGCCGCGGCCGGGCAGCGTGAGTCGGTGGAGGCGCTGCTCGCAGCGGGATCCGCCGTCAACCCAACTGACCGGAATGGAGAGACGCCCCTCGAGCTCTCAGAGCAGCGAGGGCACCCTAGGGCTGCGGACCTGCTGAGGCGATCCGGCGGACGGCACGCCACTCTACCGACCGCAAGCTGCGAGAGCCAGGCCGCAAAGGAGCGGCGTCCGTGTGTGCGCGAGACCGAGGCCAAGAAACCGCAGGCGGCGGTCGATGGCGACTTCGAGGGAGCCCTTCGCAGAGTAGCGGAGGAAGTGACCTTTTGGGAGGCAAGCCATCGGGTCCTTGTGGCGCAGGAGATTGTACTGGAGATCCAGTCCAATCTCGCCTATGCCGCCGGCATGCTGTGCGTCGGCTCCGGCCCCAAGGCTGTTGGTGCTGGCCGGACGCCCTGCCAGAAACTCATGGGTGGCGGGGAGGGGTTGCGCTCGTCGGTGTGGCAATTCCTGAGCGAGACGTTGCTGGCGAAAGAAAGCAAGGTGGATTCTCCCTTCTCGCGGTTCGCGGCGGCTCTGGGCGTCAATGCCGAAGCGGAGATGGGCTACCCATCGGCTCAGCCCAATCGCTATTCGTGTGTGCAGGTTCCTTCTGCCGGTCGGGTGAAGCTACCGACGCTCGGCGGCACCAGGGTGTCGCCGCAGCCGGTTTCGCGGGTCTGTATGCTCCCTGGAGACTACGAGCTTGAGGTTGCGCCGGCTGGTTCTCCGGCGACAACCTATCGTCTCTCGGCAGGGCTGCGGCAGGCCAGGTTGGAAAAGATCGCGTCGCCCTCCGCTCGGGCGACGTCCGTCCTGCCCGCCCTCGGTTTCTACTGCCCCGATCCCGACGGGGGTGTACAGCACCCGATGGCCAAGTGGGCTGGCCGCGACGCGCCAGTTCCTCCCACGGGGGGAGCGGTTCCCTTCTCCCAGTCCCCTATCGGCAAGGTGGAGATTGTCGATTCCCTCGGAAAGTGTTCAGCGGCCTGCCGTCAGGCCCTCACGCTCTCGCTCGTGCAGTCGATTCAGCTCTGGCTGGGGGCCTGCGAGACCTGCTCGCCATCGAGCTTGCGTGCTCTCGACGTGGGAGGGAAGGTCTTCCTGGACCGAGTGCTCCTTGATCGCTTACTCCTCGCCGCGGACATCGCCGCGGCGCTGGAGAGCCCCACGCCGATCATGGAGGAGGGCAGCTTGCACATGAACCGGTTCTCAGTCGCGGGCCCTCGCCCTCGCAAGCCTTTTCCACCTTACGTTGAGATCACCACGGGCTCGGAGCTCGCGTCCACCCTGTGTCGGCGTCTTAACACCGCCGGACCCGGGGTGCCCGCTTCGTTGCGTTCCCTTCTTTGTGGGGCGCAGGGGGTTGCCGCTGGCGAGAGCACGCCGCTCCGGCTCGAGATCGTGACCCAGGCGACCTGCGCACCTGACGCCATCGCCTGTGCCACAGTGCAGCGAGGTCTGACCCTAAGCGCTGGCTCCTACGTGTTCCGGCCGCCTCCGGAGTTCTCAAGCGACAGCATGGCGTCGGGACGCCTGGGGAAGGAGAGAAAAGAGGTAAACCTCCTCACCGTCCTCAACCACGAGGTAGGCCATTGGTTCGGATTGCCACACCTCGACGACCCTCGGCCGACCCCCGATGGCCGGATCAACGCCATGTACCCGAATCTCTCGGATGCTGGGCACTGTCTGACCACCGCTAATCTCCAGATGCTCGCCAATGCCGGTCGTCCCGATTGGTACTATCGACAGAAGGATTGTGCCGGAATGCGTCCTGGTGGAAGGGAACGATGAGCAAAGCACTCCAGCGCCTGAAGGAGCGAGCTTGGATCGAGGTTGGCTTCGCCTTAGTGCTGGTCGTGGCTGCATCATGGCTCGGGTATCGCCTGCAATCGAAACCGGCGGTGCTGCCCCCTCCAAGCGCGGCCACCCAGGCAGGGAGCCTGACCGACTCCCAGAAAGAGGCTCTGAAAATCTTCGGGGAGTTGGAGAAGCTCCTCTTGTCCCTGACCGGCTTGCTGATCGGCGGCGTCGTCACTATCGTGGCCAAGGACGGGCTACTGCGGCCGCCGCCGCCGCGGCCCGCTCGCCTACTGCTGATCGCCACGTTCGGTGCTGCCGCTTCCTCCATGTACTTCGGGTATTTCACTTACATCCGGTTGCTCGAGATCCTCGAGTACGGCTATTTTTCGGTGAATGCCCAGCAGCTCTCGGACCCACTGACCTGGCAGTACCGTCTTTTCATGACCGCTGTACTCGGCTTGGCGACTTTTGCGATGCTCGCTTGGTTCGGCGTCAAAGTCGATACGGTGACCAAGTCGGAGGAGAAAGGAGATAAGCTATGGCTCACACCAGCCTTTGTCCTGCTTGTTCTTACGCCCCTCTGGGCGGACGAAGGCCCACGTTCGGTTTCCGAGTGCGACTCGCCCGAGGCGGGCGTCTCTGCGCCTTCCGACTTGGCGAGCGTCTTGGTATCGTGGGCGAGCGCTCATAAGTTGACTATTCCTGACAAAGTGCAGCAGCAGCTCGCGGCCGAATACCTGTGCGTGGAATCGGTGCTTCGGAAGGCTTTTCCTACCACGCCTTCAGAGGAGCTGCGTGCGGCCGGCCTCGAAACTGTCAACGAATACCTCAATGGATTCCTCAAGGGTGAGCCCAAGAGTTTCGCCGTGCTCTTCTCGCGGCGGCTTGGCCTCACCGGATTCGTTCAAAGCCGGCCGCGGAGGTATTCTCTCGTCACCATTGTTACGGATCCCAAAAAAGCTGCGGCGGCTCTTGACGGAACATTGATCCCGGAGAAGCGCTGCCTCGCAACCGTAGGACAGCACGAGCTCACGGCAACGCTGACAGCCTATCGGTCGTGCCGGGACGGGCAGGTCATCTTCCCTCCTTCGGCGAGGATCGACGCCGCCTGGAGCCAGGAGCAGATCTGCTGGGGATCCGGGCTGTGCGAAAC
>DATIOP010000071.1:0-4780 GCA_035472975.1 Gemmatimonadales bacterium | reverse complement strand
GCTCCGGACAACTATGGGGCGAACAACAATCTCGCTCTGCTTCTGGTACAGCTGGACCGACCGGCGGAAGCGGAATCGGTGGCGGTCCCCTTCGTGCGCGCGGCGAAGACCGTGGGCAACATGCACTTGCAGCTGCTCAATGCGCAGATGGCCCAGGGACATGCCGAGGACGTCCGGCGGTTACTCGAGGCGATGCGCGGAATCGATAGTACTTCACCCATCTACCTTCGCGGACAAGCCACGGCCTTTGCCGTCCTGGGAGAATTCGACAGCGCCCAGCGAGCCTGGCTGAATCTTGGACTCAAGTTGCGAGATCCGAGTTACCAGAGCATGGCGCACAGGGGTCAAGCCGTGGTGGCCCAGACTCAGGGGCGCCTCGCCGAGGCGGAGCGACAGGCCCGTCTCGTCGCTGGCGTGGCTGAACAGCGCGGGCTCCCGGGTAGCGCACTGGAAGTAGAAGCGAACATCGCGCTCCAGTACGTTCTGTTCCGCCGGGACACGGTATCAGCGCTCCGGATGCTCAGCACCGCACTGCAGCAGCACCCGCTCAACTCCATTCCTGCCCTGGACCGTCCCGGTGACGCAGTTGCCATGGTCTATGCCGTGGCAGGACAGCCGGCAGAGGCACGACGGCTGCTCACGGCACACGAAGCGAGCGTGCCCGAAGGGAGCCGCCGCGGTAACTGGAGTTGGTATCGCGCCACCGGATGGCTGGCGCTCGCGGAAGGCCGCCCGAAGGACGCAGTCGGGGCCTTCACCCGCGGAAGAACTGTGGGTGATTGCCCTAACTGCCTGGCGTGGGATGAAGGCGTCGCCTACGAACGGGCCAACATGCCGGACTCGGCGATCGCCGCCTACGAGCGTGCCGTCGGTCCGGGCTCCGGCTGGAAGATCCTGTCGGACCCCTGGGGCCTGGCACCCAGCCTCAAACGACTCGGGGAACTCTACGAGGAGCGGGGCGACAAGGCGAAGGCACTCGACTACTACACTCGATTCGTGGGTCTTTGGAAGGACGCCGATCCTGTTCTGCAGCCGACTGTGCGAGAGGTCCGCGGTCGGATAGCGAAGCTGGCGGGGGAATCGGTGAAGAGTCAGTAGTCGATAGTCGATAGTCGATGGTCGCGTGGCTGGCGAGTCATGGGTCCTGAGTCGCAGGACTCATGACGACAATGACCATCGACCATCGACCATTGACCATCGACTCACACTCAAGACTCACGACTCACGACCCATGACCATCGACCATCGACCGCCTGACGTGAACACCCTCGACGCCCTCGCCACCTCACTCGCCGACCGCTACCGGATCGAGCGGGAGCTGGGTCATGGTGGTATGGCAACCGTGTACCTGGCCTACGACCTCCGGCACGATCGCAAGGTAGCCATCAAGGTGCTTCGCCCCGAGCTGGCGGCGCTGATCGGGGCGGACCGGTTCCTGGCCGAGATAAAGACCACGGCCAACCTGCAGCATCCGCACATTCTGCCGCTGCATGATTCGGGAGAAGCGGGCTCCGCACTCTTCTACGTGATGCCGTATGTCGAAGGGGAGTCACTGCGCGACCGGCTCAACCGGGAGAAGCAGCTTCCCATTCCCGACGCGGTGCGGATCGCCACCGAGGTGGCGAGTGCGCTCGATTATGCCCATCGCCACGGGGTGATCCACCGGGACATCAAGCCAGAGAACATCCTGCTGCACGACGGCACAGCGCTGGTCGCCGACTTCGGAATCGCGCTCGCCGCCAGCAAAGCGAGCGGCAGCCGGATGACCGAGACCGGAATGAGCCTCGGCACGCCACACTACATGAGTCCCGAGCAGGCCATGGGGGAGCGGGACATCAACGCCCGTTCCGACGTCTACGCGCTGGGCGCCGTCGCCTATGAAATGCTCACCGGAGACCCGCCCTTCACCGGCTCTACCGCTCAGGCGATCGTCGCCCGGGTCCTGACCGAGAGCCCGCGCAGTCTGACCGCCCAGCGCCATACCATCCCTATCGCGGTCGAGAGTGCGGTGCTCATTGCGCTGGAGAAGCTGCCGGCGGACCGGTTTGGATCCGCGGCCGAGTTTGCCGCGGCGTTCCGCGGTGAGGGGACACGGGAACACCTGACCATCAAGGCAGCACGGCAGCCGCCCGCCGCGGCCGCCAGGTCCTCGCGGCTGCTGCGAATCGCGCTTTTTGCCGCCGGACTGATCACGGTATTGACGGCGGGTTATTTCCTGGGCCACAAGCAAGCCCCATCGCGTCCCCTGCGGGCCAGCCTCCCGACGCCGCCCGGCTGTGAGCTGGCGAGCGTCGCCTCCAGCAACCTGGTCCAGCTCTCTCCCGATGGAGGCATGCTCGCCTTCATTGCTTCGTGCGGCGAAGACGATGGCATCTGGATCAGGAGCCTGGTAACCGGAGAGATTCAATTTCTGAAGGGGACCAGCGATGCCATCTACCCGTTCTGGGCTCCCGACGGCCGGAGCCTGGGATTCTTCGCCGGCAATAAGCTCAAGCGGGTGGACCTGGGGAGCGGTGCAGTGCGGGATCTGGCCCCAATCGTGTCCGGTCGAGGCGGAAGCTGGAGTCCGTCCAACATCATCATCTATGCCCCGGACATCACGGGGCCGATCTACCGGATTCCCGCCGAAGGAGGAACTCCGGAGCGGGCTACGGCCATCGGCGACGACTCGACAGGCATCACCCACCGAATACCCTACTTCCTTCCCGACGGGCGCAGCTTCCTCTTCACCCAGGGATTTCTCAACGGGCGCGAGGGAGCCATACGAGTCGGCAAGCTGGGATCAACCGAGAGCCGCATTGTGGCCGATTTCCCCAGCAACGTAGCCTATGCGGCCGGCCGGCTTCTCTACGTCAAGGATGGTTTGCTGATGGCGCAGCCCTTCGACGCCGGGAAGGCCAAACTGAGCGGCATTGCCGTCAGCCTGATTCCCGGACTCGAAACCTGGCCATTCCGGTACCTCGGGAACTTCTCGATTTCCTCGGGCGACTTGCTGGTCTACGAACCGGCCCCCATCAATCGCACCCGCCTCGCCTGGTTCGACCCACGTACCGGAAGCGTGGCGTCAGTTCTCGAGCCAGGCCCCTACCGTCTGGTCAGGGTCTCTCCGAAAGGCGACAGAATCCTGGTCGAGCGAGGCGAGCGTGACAGCCCGCAGTTCGATCTCTGGGTGTATGAGCCAGCGGGGCAGGCCTGGACCCGAGTGACCTCACATCCGGACCTGTACTACGACTTTGCCTGGTCGCCTGACGGTGCGCAGATCGGATACGGCGCCGCCAACGATTCCTCGGCGCACATCATCAGCCTCGACCGGACGATTTCGAGGGACATCAAGGTGAAGGGGAAGAATGTCCAGGCGATGATGGATTGGTCACCCGACGGGTCATTCCTGGTTGGGCAGCGCCAGGTCGCGACAACTGGATTCGACCTTGTGATCATCCCCTTGAGCGGCAACTCTGAACCGCGGGTGCTTTATTCGACCCCCGGGAACGACAACGCTCCCCGCCTTTCTCCCGACGGGAAGCTGCTGGCCTACGTCTCGTCCCAGAGCGGGAGACCTGAGGTTTACGTGACCCGGATGCCGGATGCCAAGGCACAATGGCAGGTGTCTTCCGGAGGGAGCTCGATCCTGAGCGCATTTCGCGGTGCCCTGGCCTGGGGAAGGAGCGGAAGAGAGCTCTACTTTCTGGACGCGGAGGGTCAGCTGATGTCGGCTATCATCACCGACCAGAACGGGTTACAGGTCGGTCGGCCGGTTCCCTACCCAGCGGCGCCCAAGCATATCCTCACCTTCGATATCGGGCCGGACGGACGGTTGCTTCTGGTCTGCGATGACGCACCGGGCCAGATTCCGTTGGCCCTGGTCGAGCATTGGCCGGCCCTCCTCGAGCAGGCGCACTAGCAATCGGCCGGCCGTGTTATTGAGCAGCACGGAGCAGAACCGTGGCATATCGTCGCTTTACCGATCCCGAAGGAAACGAATGGGAAGTCCGCGATTTCTCGAAGACCGCGTGGGAATTCCACCCGGTGGCCGGAAACCCGGGCAAGATTACCCGGATCGATCCGCCGGGCTATGAATCCGATCCCTTCGAGATGAGCGAAGAGGAGCTCCAGCGTTTGCTGGGGCGCTCCGGGGGCACCGGCCGATTCCGTCCCTCCAAGTCGCCGTTCAAGGACTGATCCGCATCCGTCGAACGCGTTAGCGCAGGAGCAGGCTCCATGTGCCGTAATATCAGAACGCTCTACCATTTCGATCCGCCGGTGACGACCGAGGAAGTCCGCGCGGCTTCGCTCCAGTTCGTCCGCAAGGTCAGCGGATTCACCAAGCCCTCAGCGGCGAACCAGGAGGCGTTTGACCATGCGGTCCATGAGGTGTCGCACACCGTGCAGCACCTGCTGGATTCTCTGGTGACTACCGCACCTCCCAAGAACCGGGAAGTCGAGGCGGCGAAGCACAAGGCCCGATCCGCGAAGCGTTTCCCTGACCGGCAGCAGAGGGTTGGGTAGTTACCAACAGCGGAACGAGGAACGGAGACGGAAACAACAGCGAATCAGTCATACCACCTCATCCCGAGGAGCAGAGCGACGAGGGATCTGGCCTCGTTGCCCTGACGCCAAGGTATGATCAGTAGACCCCTCGCTGCGCTCGGGATGAGGTGCTAGATCGGTGCTGTCGAACTGGTTCCCTGTCCCCCGTTCCCTGTTCCCCGTTCACTGTTCCCGTTTTCACTTCACATAACAGGCGCACAATGCACCGCCCCCTCGGTCTCGCCCTCCTGCT
>DATIOP010000070.1:0-8681 GCA_035472975.1 Gemmatimonadales bacterium | reverse complement strand
CAGACTCCCGAGATGATCGCCAGCGCGGCGATTCAGGAAGACGTCGACGTGGTCGGTCTCTCGACTCTCTCGGGCGCCCACATGACGCTCTTCCCCCGGGTCCGCAAGCTGCTCAATGAGCAGGGCCGCACCGACATCCTGGTCACCGGGGGCGGTATCATTCCCCAGGAAGACATGGATGCTCTCGAAAAAGGGGGGATGGGCCGCCTGTTCGGACCCGGTACCCCGACCTCGGATCTCGTCAGCTACATCCAGTCCTGGGCCGCGGAAAACCTCCAGGACTGACCGGTGACCGCGTCCAAGTCGGCTCCCCGAACCTCTCGTCTGCGCACCCTGAGCGATGAGTACCTCGCCCTAGCCGCCAAGCTGCGGCAGGGCGGGGGAGCCAAGCGCATCGCGAAGATGCACGAGAAGGGTCAGCTGGCTCCGCGCGAGCGAGTCGAAAAGCTGCTGGACGCGGGAAGCCCGTGGCTCGAGATCGGACTCCTCATCGCCTACGACCAGTACGACGGTCAGGCGCCCGCCGCCGGAGTCATCACCGGCCTTGGCGTCGTCGAGGGACGCGAAGTCGTCGTGGTCGCGAACGATGCGACCGTGAAGGCCGGCTCCTGGTGGCCGGAAACCATCCGCAAGATCGTCCGCGCGCAGGAGATCGCCATGCGCCAGCGGATCCCCATCATTTATCTGGTGGACTCCGCCGGCGTGAATCTGCCGTATCAGGGCGGGGTCTTTCCGGGACAATATGGTGCCGCTCGCATCTTCCACTACAACTCGATCATGCGGCGCTATCTCCACGTGCCGCAGATCAGCGCGGTGATGGGAAGCTGCATCGCCGGCGGCGCGTACCTGCCCGCCTTGTCCGACGTAATCTTCATGGTGGACGGCACCAGCTTCATGGGTCTGGGCGGCCCCAACCTGGTCAAAGGCGCTACGGGTCAGACGGTGGATGCCGAATCGCTGGGCGGTGCCCGGATGCATACCGAGGTGAGTGCGGTCGCCCATTACCTCGCGGCCAACGACACCGAGTGCCTGGCGAAGATCCGAGAGTATGTCGGCCGGCTGCCCCGCCATGAGGGAGTGCAGCACCGCCTACGGAAGACGAAAGCGCCGGCGCGCCAGCCCACCGATCTCTACGATATTCTGCCCCACGATCACCGCATGTCGTACGACATGATGGCGGTGCTTTCCTGCATTCTGGATGGCGGAGCGCTGGAGCAGTTCCAGCCGGGTGTCGCGGCGGAGATTATCTGCGGTCACGGGCACATCGAGGGACGTCCTGTCGCCGTCCTCACCAATGGGCGCGGGATCATCAAAGGCAAAGCCGGCGAGCGGCCGAAGTTTGGCGGTATCATCTACACCGAGAGTGCCGAGAAGGCCGCCTTCTTCATCGAGACGGCGAGCCGCGAGCGGCTGCCGTTGCTCTTCGTCCAGGATGTGAGCGGGTTCATGGTCGGTCCCGAGGCCGAGCAGTCAGGGATCATTCGGGCGGGCGCGCGATTCGTCGAAGCGATGGCCACCGCGGTGGTGCCCAAGATCGTGCTCACTATCAATCACGCCTCCGGCGCCGGGTACTACGCGATGGCGGGGCAGGGCTTCGATCCCGATTTCATCCTGAGCTGGCCCACCGGACGCATGGCGGTCATGGAAGGCGAGTCCGCCGTCGAGGCGGTGCACGGACCGGAGCTTACCAAGGCGCGCGCCGCCAAAGGCGCCCCTCCGCCGGAGGTGCAGGCCTCGGTCGAGGCGATGCGCGCCGACTACGAGCATCAGCTCGACGCCAAGTACGCGGGCGCCCGGGGCTACGTGGACGCGATCATCACCGCGGATGAGACCCGAGACCAGCTTGCCTTTCTGCTCCGCGTAACCAGCAACTACGCCGGCCCGCATCTGGGGCCCTTCGTACTGGATCCTCTCGACTTGGCGCTTCCCCGCTAACGGCAACGACGTGAGAACCATCCGAGCCATTCGCGCCCTGGGCCTCGCGGCGCTTTCTCTTTCCTGCTCCCACGCTACCCAACAGACGGCACAGGGTCCCGATCCGGCTGTTACAACGGCAGCCCCTGTCGAAGCCGACACGACCGGCCCCTCGCAACCGGTCCTGCCGCCCCGTGAAGCGTTTACCAGGGGCTGGATGCCGCTCGCCGCCACGGGAGTGCTCGAGTTTCGCAAGGCGAATCCCACCTACGACGGCCGCGGTGTCCTGATCGGTATCCTGGACAGCGGGATCGATCCGGGAATTCCCGGTCTCTCCACTACCTCGACCGGAGAGCGGAAGATCCTCGACCTGCGGGACTTCTCCGGTGAAGGCGAGGTAAAGCTCGACAAGGCGGCTCCCTCGGGAGATACCGTGGTGATCGCGGGCAAGCGGCTCGGTGGGTTTTCCCGGGTTCGGACCACTAACGCCGCGGGGCCCTGGTACGTGGGCACGATCGCCGAGTTGCCGCTGGGCGAGATGCCCGCGTCCGATCTGAATGGCAATCGGAGCGACACCGATACGCTGCCGATCGTGGTGACCCGCGCCAGCGACGGCTGGGTTCTCTTCATCGACAGCAATGGAAACGGCTCCCTCGGCGATGAACGGCCGGTCCATGACTATGTCATCGCCAAAGAGGTCTTTGCCTGGAGCACCGGGAAGGCGACGCCCAACCTCACCCTTGCCGCCAACTTCCGCGACAATCGGGGAGTCCCGTCGCTCGATCTCTATTTCGACACCAGCGCACACGGATCGCACGTCGCAGGCATCGCGGCGGCGCACGACATGTACGGGGTGAAGGGATTCGACGGCGTAGCCCCCGGAGCGCAACTTCTCGGACTGAAGATTGCCAACGATGCGCAGGGCGGAATATCCACTACCGGCAGCATGCTCCGGGCGGTGGAATACGCCATCAACTTCGCCCACCAGCGCCGCATGCCGCTCGTGCTCAACATGAGTTTCGGTGTGGGCAACGAGGCGGAGGGGAAGGCGCGCATCGATCAGCTGATCGACTCGGTACTCCAGGCCCATCCCGACGTAGTCTTCACCATCAGCGCAGGTAACGACGGGCCGGGACTCTCGACCATGGGATTTCCCGGCTCCGCCAATCGCGCGCTTACGGTCGGCGCCACGTTCCCGGCCGTGATGCTTGGTGCGGTCACCAAGCCGGCCGGCGATCCGGTGTCCTATTTCAGCGCCCGGGGTGGGGAACTCGCCAAACCCGACATTGCCGCTCCGGGTCTGGCCTATTCCACCGTGCCGCACTGGAATGTGGGAGACGAGCGGAAGGGTGGCACCAGCATGGCCTCGCCCCACGCGGCGGGACTCTCCGCTCTGCTCGTCTCGGCGGTTACTCAACGAGGAGAGAAGGTTGACGCTCGGCTGATCAAGCAGGCGTTGATGGTCACCGCGCGGCCGGTTCCCGATCAGACCATGCTGGACGAAGGTACTGGCGTGCCCGACGTGAGAGCGGCCATGCGGTGGCTGGAAGGTTCTCACGCGGTACCCGAGGTGGATGCTCGCCCGGCGGACCACGGAGTCACCGCCGCGTTCCGCCCCAACGGCCTCGAGGCTGCGGGCGACACAGTGCAGGGCTTCGTGCTGCAGCGCAGTGGCGGCGGGCCGGAGTCGTTCTCGCTTCGAAGCAACGCCGGCTGGTTACTGGCCCCGAATACGGTGGACATGAAGGAATCCTCCGCCAAGCTCGACCTCCGTTACCGGCCCGAGGCATTGAAGAATCCCGGCGTGTACACGGGTGTCGTCTCCGGATGGACCAGCGATACCATGGCCGGTCCCGCCTTCCGACTGGTAAACACCATCGTGGTGCCCGCCATCGGTGCCCGGATCGAAACCGATCCTCAACTGATTCCGGCCGGAGGCCAGCGTCGCCTCTTCTTCCGCGCCGAGGCGGGACGCCCCTTCTTCGTCGCGGCGGCGACCACGTCCCGCCAGGAGCAGGCGCAGGCCTTCCTCCATGAGCCTGGCGGGCAGCCATATCGGGAAGCCAACGGCATTCCGGCCGGATCGGGCGACGATGCGGCGCTCTACGTGGTGGACGGGCGTGATGTGGTGACCGGGTTGTACGAAACGATCACCGTCGCTCCGCCGCTCCAGTCCACGACGTCGCTCACCGTGATCGAGCAGAGCCCGCTGGTCATCAACGGCACGCGCGACGCCGGGGGCATCACGATCACGCTGCAGAATGCGGAGAGCAGCGCCGTCACGACCCAGCCCTTCGTGGTTCTGGTCGGAGCCGAACGCACCGCGACCCTCACCGGCCACGGGTCAGCGGTAGATCCCGTCGCCTTTGGCATACCCGACTGGGCGATCCACGCCACGGTGGATGTGAGCATGGACCCCGCCCAGTGGCCCCGCTTCACCGATTTCGGCCTCACGCTCTTCGATTCCGCCGGCAGGCAACTCGGCAAGCAACCGCTCAACTACGCGCTGGGCCGGCTCCACGTCGACCTGCCTGGGACTGCGCTGGGCGGCGCGGTGAAGCTCTTCCCCGGCCTCGCCGACCCGACGAGCGAAGCGCCGTGGAGTGTTGGTCTCTCGATCCGCCTCTACGCCGACTCGTCCCACGTAGAACGGCTGCCCGGCTCGCAAATCACCCTGCCACCGGGCGGAACCGGTTCGGTGCACATCGCGATGCCGAACCAGTTTCCCGTTTCATTCGGACCCGGCTTCGCTCCGCTTGGAATTGTCGTGGTACCGGTAGGAGACCGGACCTGGACTCGGGAGATCGGATTCCCCGAGCCGGGCGCACCGCTCGCTCCATGACCAAGACCACCGTCCGCGTCGCAGCCGGTCAGGGCTTCTGGGGTGACTGGCTCGAGGCTCCGGTCCGCCAGGTCGAAGGCGGGCCGATTGACTATCTCATGATGGACTACCTCGCCGAGGTGACCATGTCCATCATGCAGAAACAGAAATCGCGGGACCCGAACGCGGGCTATGCGCGGGACTTCATTCCCCTGATCGAACGAATTCTCCCGACCCTCGTGTCGAAGCGCATCCGGGTGACCTCCAACGCCGGAGGCGTGAACCCTCGGGGCTGCGCCGAGGCGGTGCTCGCGGTGGCTCGAAAGCTGGGTTTCGCGGGAAAGGTGAACGTCGGCCTGGTTTCGGGCGACGACATCCTGCCGCGCTTGGACGAGCTCATTGCTCGTGGCCATGAGCTGCGCGACATGGACTCCGGCCGCCCCCTCAGCGACATTCGCGACAAGGTCCTCTCCGCCAACGCCTACCTCGGCATGGGCCCGATCGTGACCGCGCTCGGACAGGGTGCGGACATCGTGGTGACCGGCCGGGTGACCGACACCGGTCTGACGCTCGGTCCACTCTTCCATGAATTCGGCTGGCGGACCAACGACTGGGACAAAGTCGCCGCGGGAACCGTGGCGGGGCATATCATCGAGTGCGGCGCCCAGTCGAGCGGTGGGAACCTGCTGCGCGACTGGCGGAAGGTGCAGGGTCTCGCCAATCCTGGCTTTCCGATCGTCGAGGCTTCACCCGACGGGACCTTCGTGGTAACCAAGCACCCCAAGACCGGCGGTATCGTGAACGTTCCGAGTGTGACGGAGCAGCTGGTCTACGAGATGGGAGACCCGCACTCCTATATCACGCCGGACGGCGTCGCCGACTTCACCACCATCCGGCTGAAGCAGGCCGGCAAGGATCGAGTGCAGGTGAGCGGCATCAAGGGCGGACCCAAGACCCCGATGCTCAAGGTGTCGATCGCCTACTTCTACGGATACAAGGCGGTGGGAACGCTGGTCTATTCCTGGCCCGAGGCCTACGACAAGGCCAAGGCTGCCGATCGAATTCTCCGCCAGCGACTCCAGGACTTGGGGTTGAGCTACGAGCAGATCCTGACCGAGTTCGTCGGAGCCGATGCGACCCACGGTCGTCTGGCCGGCCCGGCTTCACCCGATGCTCCCGAGGTGCAGCTCCGCATCGGTGTGCGAGCCCGGGAGAAGGCGCCGGTGGATCGTTTCACCCGCGAGATCGCACCGCTGGTGCTGACCGGGCCGCCGAGTGTGACCGGGTTTGCCGGCGGCCGGCCGCAGGTGGAGGAGGTCGTCGCCTACTGGCCGGCGCTGATTGATCGGCGGGAGATTGAGCCTGGCGTGAAAGTCGAGATCCTAAAAGCGTGAACAGGGAACTGGGAACAGGGAACGGGCTATAGGATGCCACGAAACTCACGCACAAGACAAAAGCCCGGAACCAAGACCGTCCAGCTCAGATGGCTGGCGCACGCGCGCTCGGGCGACAAGGGCGACACCGCGAACGTGGGTCTCATCGCGCTCGAGCCGGAGTATTTCCCGATTCTGGTCAAGCAGGTGACCGCGGCCAGGGTTCAGCGGCACTTCAAGGGCATGGTGCGCAGCGTCGATCGCTACGTTCTCCCCAATCTGAACGCGCTCAACTTCCTCCTGCACGGTGCCCTCGATGGGGGCGGGACCATCTCGCTCAAGACCGACGCGCAGGGGAAGGTGTATTCGACGGCGCTGTTGCGTATGTCGATTCCGGTGCCGACTGGCCTCGCGAGAAAGGTGTCAGGCGCTAGGTGATAGGTGTCAGGTGACAGGGCACTGCGTCTCTCCTTATCCCTGACACATGACACTTAAAACCTCATACCTGACACCTGACCCCTGACACCTGACACCTAATGACCATTTCCTCATCTCTCGCCAACGCCACCCTCACGCTGACCCTCAACCGCCCCGACAAGCGGAACGCACTCGACACGCCGACCCTCGATGCGCTGCGCGCGGCGTTGGATCAGGCCGAGCTGGACGCGCAGGTCCGAGTTGTGGTGATACGGGGGGCGGGGAAGGATTTCTGTGCCGGCGCGGATCTCAACGAGCTGCTCGCGTCGGCCGACAAATCGCTGGCGGAGAATGAGGAGGCGGCACTCCGGTTGGGAGGGCTGTTCGTCCGGATTCGCACCCTGCCCAAGATCGTCGTCGCGGTGGTGCATGGTCGGGCGTTCGCGGGAGGGGCCGGGCTGGCCACAGCATGCGATCTCGTCCTGGCGACCAGTTCGGCGCAGTTCGCCTATCCCGAGATCCAGCGCGGCTTCGTGCCTGCGATGGTGATGACGATGCTCCGTCGCAGTGTGGGGGAGAAGATCGCGTTCGACCTCGCGGTAACCGGACGGGTGCTGACCGCCGCCGAAGCTCAGGCCGCGGGGCTCATCTCGCGCTCGATTCCCGATGGCGAGTTCGAGCAGACCGTGAACTCCGTGCTGACCGCTCTGTCGCAGACCAGCGCCAATGCCTTGGCCCTCACCAAGCGGCAGTTCTATGAGCTTGAGGGGGTGCCGTTCGCTGAAGGCATCGGACTCGGTGCCCGGGTCAACGCTCTGGCTCGTGCCCACCCCGACTTCCGCACCGCGATCGCCGCCTTCCTGAAGCCGGGCTCCTAGGAGCTTCGCCATCCCGGCGACGTTGTGGACGGCTCCGAGAAGTTCAACACGAAGGACACAAAGGGCACGAAGGACACAAAGACAGATTGTGTGTACGTAACCCTGCCCTCAAATCGTCAATCTGAAATCTTAAATCTTCAATTTCTTCGTGCTCTTCGTGTTCTTCGTGCCCTTCGTGATTAATTCTGGATCTGCTCGCGTTATCGGGATGACGGGCACCGCCGCAGCCATGGCCAGTTTGTGCCATGGCCAACGTCGTCCCCCAGCGCCTGGAGGAAGCGCGAACCCTTCTCCAGCGCCACTTCGGCTACCCTGACTTCCGCCCCGCCCAGCGACGGGTAGTGCAGTCGGTGCTTGCGGGCAGGGATACCCTCGCCGTCCTCCCTACGGGTGGCGGGAAGTCCATCTGCTTTCAGCTGCCCGCCCTCGTCCTCGGCGGGTTCACCATCGTCGTCTCCCCCCTCATTTCGCTGATGCAGGATCAGGTCGCCGCTCTCCGGGCGCGGGGGATCTCCGCGGCACTCCTTAACAGCAGCCTGACCCGCACCGAACAGCAACGAGTTCTCGAGCAGGTCGTGGCCGGACAAATTCCCCTTCTCTATACATCCCCCGAGCGACTGTCTGGGCTCGCAGCCAGCCTCAAACAGCATCGCGTGACCCCGCGACTCCTCGCCATTGACGAAGCGCACTGCATCACCGAATGGGGACACGATTTCCGTCCGGCCTATCGTGCGCTGCGCCGGCTCCGCTTCGCCCTCGGCAAACCTCCCGTCGTCGCCCTGACCGGCAGCGCTACTCCCGAAGTCCGTCAGGACATCACCGCCGCCCTCGGCCTTCGCCGCCCCGATTTCCACCTCGGCTCGTTCGACCGGCCCAATCTCTGGTTCGGCGTGGTCCGGATTCGGGACGAGCGAGAACGACTCGAACGCCTGTTCTCTCTCCTGCGGCAGGAGGACCGGCTGGCCATCGTCTACGCCCCGACCAGGAATACCGCCGAGGGTCTCACCCGGGCGCTCAATCGAGCGGGCTTTCGTGCCGCGCCGTACCATGCCGGCCTCAACAAGGCGGGTCGAGTCGAAGTGTTGCGACGGTTCCTGGAGGAGGATCTTGAGGTTGTCACCGCCACGTGCGCCTTCGGCATGGGGATCGATCAGCCCCGAGTGAAACTGGTCGTCCACTGGACGATGCCGCCCACTCCGGAGTCGTATTACCAGGAAGCCGGCAGGGCGGGGCGTGATGGAGGATTCGCCCGCTGCGTGCTCCTCGCTGGTCGCAACG
>DATIOP010000069.1:0-2858 GCA_035472975.1 Gemmatimonadales bacterium | reverse complement strand
CGACCTTCTGCCCGGTCTGCTGCGACGATTCCGCCGCCTTGACCGCTTCGTCCACGACCGCCTGACCCGCGGCCGCCAGTCCCTTCATGATCCGCGATGCACTATCCATCACACTGGCAGTACCGCTGATGGCCTGCACCGGGAGCTTGGCGGCGCGCATGGTGTCTTCCACCGTTTCGGTGATCTTCGCCAGGATGCCTCCCGGCGCCGCGCGCTCCGCGTATTTGCTCTCCAGGAATTCGATGAAATCCAGGATCTGATACGCGCGCTCGTCCGGCAGCGACTCGAGGCGTCGCATGATGCGCTGGCGGAGGAGATCATTCATAGAGAAAGCGGAAAAGGGGACATACGGAACTTAGCTCCCCAGCCCCTTCACCACACCGATCAGCTCAACCACCGGTGTCGGGAGATACTTGCTGGTAGCCGACTTGATCGTGGCGCGGATGGTCAGCTCCTGCAGCGCATCCACGGCGCGGAACTGGTCGAGCTTGCTCTGCGGCACGATGACGTAGACGAAGCCGGGCTCCGGCAGTGGTCCCCGGGTGAGCAGGTAGGACTGGCCCGCGGGAATCTCAGGCCTCAGCTCGTCGGCCTTCTGAATGGCGACGAACTGGACCCTCCACTCCACCACCTTGCCGACGAAGCGTGAGGGATTGGCCCGTACTTCCGCCTGAGAAACGCCGATCAGGATGTCGTTGGTCGCGGGGCGCAGGGCGCTGTCTTTGACCCAAGCCTCGACTTGAATCCTGGTCCACTCTCCTGCTCTGACCAGTACCTTCGCCTGCATTCCGGAATCGAGCGAGCCGAGTTCGGCACCACCTGCAACCGCTGCGAGTGGAATGTTGCGGGTAACCTCGACCCGATCAGCGGGAGCCGGGCCACTCGATGCATCCGATGTGGAGGCCGCCATGGTTGGCGACAGGCTCTTGCGCGGCACCCACCCGGTCCGCTTCACCCTGGTCCACCCGCCCTGAGTTCCGACCTTATTGAGCAGAACGCCGGAGGAAAGGCGCGCGATCACAGCGCCGTTCGGCGCCTGTCGGAGATTCTCGCTGGGTTTCTCGGTGACGATGAGGTCGAATCCGTCTCGCTTGGTCGGGTCGAGGGAACTGGAGATGACCCATCCATCTATCGTGACTTCGACGGATTCTCCGTCCACTCGTCCGGTTGCGACCTGAGACCCAGGCAGCAAGGTACCGATTACCTGACCGCCCGGTGTTTTCGCGAACCGCACCTCCGCCGGAACCCGTTGCGTCTGGGCGAAAACCGGTGTTGCGGCAAGCACGAAAGCGACAACGAGCGAGGCTGGTAGCCGGCCAAGGGCAGGACTAGATTGCGGCGCGTCAAGCACGATCCGATTGTAGAAACGATGGAGGGCCATGTCAAACCGACCGGCGCCGAAGGCACCGGTGGTCCTGGTGGTGTTGGACGGCTGGGGGTATCGCCAGGCCCGGGACGGAAACGCGATCGAGCTGTCCCGCACTCCCGTATGGCATCGCCTGTGGGAGTCCTATCCCCGTACCCTGCTCGAAGCGAGTGGCCTCGCCGTCGGCCTTCCTGAGGGGCAGATGGGAAACAGCGAGGTGGGTCACCTGAACCTCGGGGCCGGCAGGGTGGTGCCGCAGGACCTGGTCCGAATCTCTCAAAGCATTCAGCGCGGGGAGTTCTTTTCGCTGCCGCCTCTGGTCGAGCTCTGCGCTTCGTTGCGCCAGAGCGGCGGGACCCTGCACATCATGGGTCTGCTGGGCCCGGGCGGAGTCCACGCGATTGATCAGCATCTGCTCGCCTGCGTGGAGCTGGGCGTGCGCCACCGGGTTTCCCGCATTTGCATCCACGGGTTTCTCGACGGCCGCGACACGCTTCCCACAATCGGCGAGCAGGTCGTTGCCAAGTTGCGGGACGATCTGAAGCGCATCGCTCCCGGCCAGGCCGCCATCGCGACGCTGATCGGGCGCTACTACGCGATGGACCGGGACCGGAGATGGGATCGCACCCGACTGGCCTACGACGCCATGGTGCGCGGCATCGGGGTTCGGGCCCAGGATCCGGTGGCCGCGGTCAAGGCCGCCCTTGCGCGTGGCGAGACCGACGAGTTCGTGAAGCCCATCGTCCTCGAGAAAGACGGGCAACCCGTTGCGACAATCAAGGACAACGATGGGGTGCTGTGTTTCAACTACCGCAGCGATCGGATGCGGCAGATCGTCCGGGCTCTCATCACCGACCGGTTCGACGGCTTCAATGTCCACGACCGCCCCCGCGTTTCCATGGTGACGATGACGCAGTACGATCGCACCTTCGCGGTTCCCCAGGCCTTTCCTCCCTTCACCATGGCGAAGATCGTCGCCGAGGTCCTGGCCGACTGCGGGCGCACCCAGCTGCGTACCGCGGAGACCGAGAAGTATCCCCACGTCACCTACTTCTTCAACGGGGGATACGAGCCGCCGTACAAGGGGGAAGAACGCTCCCTGGTGCCGTCCCAGAAAGTGGCGACCTACGATCTCGCTCCGGAGATGAGCGCCGCGGGGATCACCGATGTACTGTGCGACGCCATCGCGAAAAAGAGTCATGATTTCATGCTCTGCAATTTCGCCAACGCGGACATGGTGGGACACACCGGAGTGCTCCCCGCCGTCATCAAGGCGGTGGAAACCGTGGACCAGTGCCTGGACCGGGTCCTGGCGACCGCGGAATCCGCCGGAGCCACGGTACTGATCACGGCCGATCATGGAAACTGCGAATTGATGATCGACCCCGAGACCGGGGGGCCCCATACCGCTCACACCACGAATCCGGTACCCCTGGTTGCCGTGCGGGCCGGGAACAACCCGCTCCGCCCGGGGGGCGCCCTGTGCGATGTC
>DATIOP010000068.1:0-3033 GCA_035472975.1 Gemmatimonadales bacterium | reverse complement strand
GAGAGGCGATTTCTATCTCCCGATTCTGGTCGACCCAGCCCTTCACGCGACGCTCGAAGTCCACCTCGCCGCGCAGGATGACAGCTTTGCGTCGCAGGCAACCGCGCTTCGTCCCGCATCGGCGTCCGCCCGGCTCCTGGCTGTCATGGCGGACGCGGTCTCGGAACAGAGTCGATACCAGCTCTGGTCCCGGCGCGGCTCTGATTCGGCCGGATACGACTGGAAACCGGCTGTGGCCAAGGCGACGAAGCAGCTCGGGCAGGATCGCTCGCCTTTGGTCCGTCAGGCCCTCTATCTCGAGTTGCTGCGCTTCAGGCGGCTTGGCGCTCCACTGTCCGAATCCCTGCGATCAAGCGCGTTTCGCGAAGTGCCCCCCACGGCGAGGGTCTGGGCGCTGGAACCCAACATGGCGGCGCTGGCCGGTGAGCCGTGCCGCCCCGACAAACCGATCGCTCCTTGTCTGAACTACTTCAGCGATGCGGCGACCTCCCATCCCGACACTCTGGTCCAGCAATGGATGTTGGTGGAGGCCATGAACCTCTCGATGTCCACCGGAGACTCGGCCCAGGCGAGGACTTCCTGCAACGGCTGGAGCAGGAGCACCCCGAGTCTCCGCTGCTCGGCTTCGCCCGCGGCATCCTTCAGCCCAGACCCAGCGCCAGCGTTGGAGCTGCACTTCCGGACCTGAGAGTCTCGGCTCTGGAGGACTCATCGGTAGTTTTCGACAACGCGTCGCTGCTGGGGAAGACGGTGTTGATCGATGTCTGGGCGACCTGGTGCGACAGCTGTATGGCCGAGCTCCCAGGGTTGCTGCAGGCCTATCGCGCATACCACGACAAGGGACTCGAGGTCCTGGGTGTGTCCTTCGATGATGACCGGCAGTTGGCCCGGGATTTCAGTCGGCAGCTCAAGATGCCATGGCTCGAGGCGTTCGCCGAGGGGAACTTCGAGTCCTCGGTCGCGAAGACTCTGGGGATTACAACACTGCCGCGTCGGTTCCTCGTGGACAGCGCAGGAATCATCGTGGCGGCTGATTCAGCTCTGTTTGGCCGGAATCTGATGCCGACGTTAGAGCAGATCTTGAGTCGGACGAGATAAGGGAACGCCGCCACCCCCGAACTGCTTCCCGCGGATGACGCGGAACACGCGGTAAGCAGTTGTTCAACTCCCCTCACTCGACCCATGTCCTGCACTTCCCTCGAAGATCCCTGGCCCGCCCAACAGCCGGTACATCGCATAAAGCCCCGTGATCGCGAGCCCACCAGCGAGGGCAGTCTGGCTGACCGAAAACTTCCGCTGTTCCAGCCTTCCCAGCGCATTCACCGGAATCGCCACCTGCTCCCGCTGCCAGTCGGACTCGATCCCGCGGCTGTTGGCGGTGGTGAGTATCGCGAGGCGAAGGGCGATCGAATCCGACGGCAGTACTTCTCCCTGTACCTGGGTCACCCCAGGACCAAGCTGGGAGCTCATGTCGATGCTGCCCTGATCGGTAAGCTCCGCCGAAACCCTGGTGCCGGTTTCGGGTGACGTCGAGGGGAGTGGGCGGTAGCTGTAGCAACCCACTATCAGCGGGACTAGCACGATTTCAATACGCACACCGGCCTCCCGGAAGAAGGAGTAGGGAGTGGGCGGTAGGAAGTAGGGCTGCAACCCCACGGTCAGGACGTGGGCCCTACTCTCTACTCCCTGCTCCCTACCACCTGGCACTCATTTTACCAGATCTCAATCCCACACTCAGTTGGCCAACGGCGTTGAGGTCGAATAGTTCAGGACCGGGCACGCGTTGGGGTCGTTCGCATTGCGACCCACCGGATCAACGTTTGGCGTGTTGGGATTCGCGTTGATTTCGGTTTGCCCGTAGGGCAGCCGCCCTGGAACGGGCGTGGTCGCAGGTTGATTGCTTCCCGCCGGAGGCGCAAAGGCCAGGGACGGCAGGCAGGTACGTTTGTAGTCGTTCCACACTTCCATGTTCAGGAAGAGCGTCACGTATTTCTCCTCCATGATGTTCTGCAGCGTCGCGGGAACCGATCCGAGGGCCGGAAAGGTCACCGTAGCTCCTCCGGTCGACCCATAGACCCGGTTGGCCCGCACCGCATCGAGATACGGCTGAGCCGCACCTTGCCCGCCGGCGTGAAATGCCGCCTCGGCGCCGATCAACTGGGTCTCGGCCCAGGTGATGATCGGGTGACGGAAGTCTCCCGGAGAAATGTTGGGATCGATGAACGTGAAGCCGGAGTAGTGTCCCAGCGCCGAACCGCTGCCGTCATAAACTCCGCCCGTGGTGACCAGTCCGGTTGCGCCCGCTGGGCGATACCCGAAGAAGTCGTTGGGCGCCCCGGGCGGGTCCGCCGGCGTGAAGTAGAAATTGAGCCGTGCATCGTCCTCCAGGCCCTGCCCAATACGCCGCTTCAGGATCTCGATGAGCGCGGCCCCCGGGGCGATGTCGGTCCGGGTGGCCTGGAACTGCCACCACACGCTCTGCCCGGTTGGAGAGAGATCGTGAAACCAGAGCATGTCGTTGTCCGGCGAGCTGATTCCCTGCGGAACCTCGGCGAGAGCCAGCGCATAGTTGGCCGGATCCACCTCCGCCAGGTGCATGTAGAAGCGGGCCTTGAGCGAATGCGCCACTTCCAGGTAGGTGGCTTGAAGGTCAGCGGCATCCCTTCCGCCGTAGATGATTTCGGCGGCGTCGGCAACCGGCCCGGCGTTGAGGCCGCCGAGCTGAACCGCCAGATACACGGTGATGGCCGAATCGAGCTGGGCCAGCACGTCCTGGTAGATCTGGAGCTGCGGGTCAAAGGCCGGGGTTTCATTGTTTGAATCCGCCGCCTCCCGATAGGGAACGTCTCCCCACAAGTCGGCCGCGGTCCCCATCACGAGGGCTTCGTAGACTTTCCCGATGCCGACGTAGATGGAGTCTCCCAGACGATGACCCAGCTGCTCCATCTTGCGGATGTCGAGCAAGCCACCACCACCGGTGATGGTGCGCGAAGTTCCGTACACTGCGCTGAAGTAGGTGTCGATGTCCGGTGG
>DATIOP010000067.1:0-5429 GCA_035472975.1 Gemmatimonadales bacterium | reverse complement strand
GTCCAGCGGTGAGGTGACCTTCACGATCTCGTTGTTCTGCACGTGGAGTTCGAGGGTGCACCCCACTCCGCAGTAGGGACAGATCGTCGGGGTAACGGATTGCCGGGACTCGTCCCAGGTTCCCGCCGCACGATGGTCATGCTCCGACTTGAACATCAAGGCTCCGGTAGGACACACCGCGATACAGTTGCCGCAATAGACACACGCCGAATCGGGAAGCGGGACCGCGAATTCAGTCGAGATGCGGGCATCGAAGCCCCGGCCCGCTACCGTCAACGCGTAGGTGTTCTGGAAGTCTTTCCCGCACGCTTCGACACACTTGTAGCAGAGGATGCACTTGCCGTAGTCCCGGACGTAAAGCTCGTTGTCCACTTTCGTCGGCTGGGCGACGGTCGCGCGATAGGCCGGATCGGGTGGCGCATGGTGGCCCGGCTGCAGACTGTCGCGCAGCCCGGCCGGCGATGGTGGAGCGGCAGGCCCGTAACGCTCCCGGTCGGCGTGATACTCCTCTTCCCACCGTTCCGCGTCCGGAGTAGTGCTCAGATCCACCGAAGACGAGAGGAATTCCAGGACCATCTTCCGGCTGTGCCGGACCCGTTCGGTGTTGGTCCGCACCACCATTCCCGGTTCCACCTTGCGGGAGCAGGAGGGCACCAGCACTCGCGACCCTTCGACCTCGACCACACAGACCCGGCACACATTGACCGGGTGCAGAGTTTCGAGGTAGCAGAGCGTCGGAATTTCCTGGTCCCGCTGCCGGCATGCCTCGTAGATCGTGGTCCCTTCGGGCACCTGGACCGTTTCATCATCGATCTTGAGCTCGACGGTACGGCGCAAAGGCTCGAGCTGAACAAGCGGGGTCATCGGGTGGATCCGTTGAACAGGTGAAGGCGTTTGACCGCCGACTCGACGGCGCTATAGGCGGTCTGGCCCAGGCCGCAGATGGAAGCGTCCTTCATCGCAACGCCGATCTCCTCGAGCAATGCCAGCTCTCCGGCTGTTCCACCAAGAGTCTTGGCCGACTTGAGCCGGTGGAGCGCTTCCTCCTGGCGGACCGTTCCCACCCGGCAGGGCACACACTGGCCACAGGACTCATCCCGGAAGAAGGCGGCGACCCGCAGGATGATGTCCATCATGTCGATCGTGTCATCGAATACCATGATGACGCCGGAGCCCAGGGTCGCTTGCGCCGCGCGCACTCCCTCGAACGTCAGCGGCATGTCGAGCTCGTCGGGACGCACGAAGACGCCAGCCGCACCGCCCAGCAGAATCGCCTGAAGCTTTCGTCCCCCCGCGACCCCGCCGGCCATTTCCAGCAGCTGGCGCAGTGTCGCCCCGAAGGGGACCTCATACGTTCCGGGCCGGGTCACATTGCCGGAGAGGCAGAAGAGCCGTGGGCCAGCCGAACCTTCGGTGCCGATCCTGGCATAAGCGGGCCCGCCGATGCGCAGGATCTCGAGCACGTTGACCAGCGTTTCGACGTTGTTGATTACTGTCGGTTTGCGGAACACGCCGGACTGCACCGGGAACGGAGGCTTGTTCCGCGGCTCGCCGCGGAATCCTTCGATCGAGTTGAAGATCGCCGTCTCTTCCCCGCAGATGTAGGCGCCCCCGCCTTTGCGGATCTCGATGTCGAAGTGGAAGCCGTGACCCAGGATGTCTTCTCCGAGGAACCCGCGAGCGCGTGCCGTGTCGATGGCATTCATCAGGCGCTCGTAGGCCAACGGATATTCACCGCGCAGGTAAATGAAGCCTTCCTCGCAACCGGTGGCATAGGCCGCGATGGTCATGGCCTCGACCAGCCCGAAGGGATCTCCTTCCATCAGCGCCCGGTCCTTGAAGGTGCCGGGCTCCGATTCATCCGCGTTGCAGATCAGGTAATGAGGCCGCACCGGCTGGCGCGCTACCGCGTCCCACTTGCGCCCCGTGGGAAACGCCGCGCCTCCCCGCCCCATCAGCTTCGCGTCGTTGACTTCGCGGATTACGGCTTCGGGGCCCAGCTCGATCGCCCGCCGAAGGGCCTGGTAGCCGCCATTCGCGCGATACTCATCCAGACTCGCGGGATCGATTGAGTCGACCCGCCGGAGCAGCCGCAGATTCGCGTCACCCGCCTGCGGGACTCGGAGATGGGGCGCGGTGGTTGCCTTGAGATCACCTGACAGCACCTTAGCCGCCGATGCGGCGGTCACTCCTCCGAACAGCCGGTCCACCGGGTTCTCTCCGGCGATCTGCAGCAGCGCAGCCGGCGCCTGATCGCAGAGGCCGAGGCACGGGCTGCGGAGCCATATGGCGCCGTCGTCGGGAATCACGTGGTGATCACCCTCCGGCCCGTGGTGGTACGCGGGCCCCACCGTCCGCTCCAGCTCCTCGCACAATTCCGCCGCACCCTTGCAGCGGCACGCGATGTCATCACAGACGTGCAACACCCGGCGGGGCCGCGGCACGGTGGAAAGCAAAGCGTAGAAGGTTGCAACGCCGTAGGCATCGGCGGGCGGAATCGTCAGCCGCTCGCAGACGTAGTTGAGCGCGCCCTCGCTGATCCAGCCCACGCGGGACTGAACCGCCTGGAGGGTGGGCAGCAGGAGATGTCGCTGGCCTCGAGCCGCATGACCTCCGGCCGCGGTGTGGGCATCCCGCGTCTGACGCTCACCACCTTCCCAACCGGAGGTGGGCTGACCGAGGAACGCGTCAACCGCTTCGCGCTCTTCGTCGGTCGGGTCGGCCTGCAGGAGATGGAGATCCACTGAGATTTCGTGAGAGGAATCAGGACTCGGGGGAGCGTTTGACGGTCGGGCGATCCGCCGCCGCCCGCACCGGCACCACACTAATGGCGCAGGCCTTGAACTCGGCGGTGCCGGACTTCGGATCGGTGTAGTCCACCGTGAGGACGTTGGTCTTTACCAGATCCTGGAAGTGCAGGGTCATGAAGCAGAGCCCCTTCCGCAAAGAACGATCGATGTGCACCGGTGCAACGACGCTCCCGCGCCGCGAGGTGATCCGCACCGGATCGCCTTCCAGCAACCGCAATTCCTCGGCGTCCTCGGGAGACATGTCGAGCGTTTCGCCCCGGCGCAGCGGTGAGGTGTACCCACCGGTTTGCACTCCGGTATTGTAGGAGTCGAGTCGGCGCCCGGTGGTGAGCTGGAAGGGATACTCCGCGTCGGGGCGCTCAAGCGGTGGATCGTGCTCCACCACTGAGAAGGGCGCCGGCGGTCCCTCGATCGGTTCCTTCCACAGCCGGCTGTGAAGGAACAGCTCTCCGGGATGGTTCTCGTCGTAACAGGGCCAATGCAGCCCGCCTTCTTTCTCCAGGCGGGCGTAGCTCATCCCCGCGAAGATCGGGGCCAGCGACCGCACCTCATTCCACACCTGTTCCGCTACCGGCGGTCCAATGTCGACGCCGAGTCGCTTTCCGATTTCACAGATGATCCACATATCGTCCCGCGCATCACCGGGTGGTTCCAGCGCCTTCCGTAACCGCTGAACCCGCCGCTCACTGTTGGTGACGGTCCCTTCGGCCTCGCACCAGCTCGACGAGGCCGGGAACACGACGTGGGCCAACTCCGCTGTGCGGGTAAGGAAAATGTCCTGCACCACCAGATGATCGAGGCCCTTCAGCAGCTCTTCAGCCCGGGTCTGATCCGCCTCGGACTGAGCCGGATTCTCCCCAATCACATAGAGCGCCCGCACCTGGCGGTGCTCCATCGCGTCGAACATTTGAGTCATGTTCAGGCCGTACTCGGGCTTGAGCCGCACTCCCCAGGCCTTTTCGAACTTGAGCCGGATCGCCGGATCCTTGGTCCAGTCCTGGAAGCCGACCAGCCGGTTTGGGATGGCCCCCATGTCCCCGCCGCCCTGTACGTTGTTCTGGCCCCGAAGCGGATTCACTCCCGATCCGTAACGGCCCACGTGGCCGGTGAGGAGCGAGAGGTTGATCAGCGAAAGGACATTATCAACCGCGTTGTGGTGCTCGGTGATCCCGAGGGTCCAGCAGATCACGGCCCGGTCGGCTCGCGCGTACGCATGCGCTGCACGCCGGATCACGTCCGCCGGAACACCGGTTTCCTGCTCGGCATACTCCAGCGTGTAGCGCTCCACCGCGTCGCGATAGTCGTCGAAACCGGTCGTCGCCCGGCGGATGAACGCTTCGTTGGCGAGGCCCGCATGGATGATCTCCCGCGCCATTGCATTGGACAGTGCAATGTCGGATCCGACATTCAGTCCGAGCCATTCATCGGCCCACTGGGCGGAGCTGGTGCGACGCGGGTCCATGACATACATCCGGGCCCCGCGGTGAATCGCCTTCAGGACATGATGGAAGAAAATCGGGTGATTCTCACGGGCGTTCGCTCCCCAGAGGAAGATGACGTCGGTCTCTTCCACCTCACGGTAGGAGCTGGTTCCCCCACCGGCACCGAACACCGTCGCCAGACCGACGACGCTAGGAGCGTGTCAGGTCCGGTTACAGCTGTCGATGTTATGGGTCCCGAATCCCATCCGCGCCAGCTTCTGGGCCAGGAAATTCATCTCATTGCTGGCTTTGGAGCAGCTGAACGTGCCGATGGTGTCGCCGCCGTGCATATCCCGCACGCTGCGGAATCCGCCGGCTGCGCGATCGAGCGCCTCGTCCCATGAAGCGGGACGCAGCGTTCCGTTATCTCGGACCAGCGGTTCGGTGAGTCGGGTGAACTTCATCGCCATGAGAGACTCTTTCGAGATGGTTAAGCCACAACCATAGACCTTCGGTTGTCATCTCAAGCTACATCGACCAATGGTATTCCAGAATAGAGGCTGACGGCGGGATAGAGGCCTGCAATCGGCCGATAGGCCTGACCGATGGAAGCCGGCTAACTCCGCGCCGGGACGAGGGGTTTGCCCTGCTCCAGAGACGCGGTGACATCGATCGTGGTGCAGATTCGGGCCAGTTCGCGAGCGGAGGGGGTAAGCGGCTCCCGATCCGGGATCACCAGGCCCACGGTGTGAACTACCTTGGGGCGCTCGATGGGAATGGCCCGCAGGCCCTCCGGCTCCCCGAAGAGATAAAGGAAGGTTTGCGACAGAACGCTGGAGTAGGCCAATGAACGCAGGTGCGACCACAAGGTGAGCACCGAATTGGTTTGAATCGCGGGGTGCACTTCGGCATCGGCGGCGCGGAAGTGGCCATCAAGAATCCGCCGATTCTGCATATCGGGTGTCAGCAGGCAGAGGGGAACGGTCGCGGCCTCCGCCCACGAAACGCTGTCCCGGTGCGCCAGCGGGCCGTCCGCCGGCGTGAACAGGAAATAGCTCTCCCGGTACAGCGGGATGGTTCGCACGCTGGAGAGCGGCTCGTTATCGAGATAGGTAAGCCCGACGTCGAGGGTGAAATCGTCGAGGCCCCGCTGGATCTCGATCGAGGCGAGCGACCACACGGTAATCGTGACGTGCGG
>DATIOP010000066.1:0-3368 GCA_035472975.1 Gemmatimonadales bacterium | reverse complement strand
CTACTTCCCCGTGATTCGGTTCCACTGCAATCAATGATTTCCCGGAGCGGATCAGCGAGTACCAGGAGCCGTCCGGCTCGAAATCTCCGGGAGGACCGGGATTGGCCACTGGGTTGGCGGCCTGAAATGCACTCAGGTCGGCGGTGATCGTCCAACCGCCCGACCGGTTTACCCGCGCGACTCCAGCCGGGACATCGGGCGAGCCATGAGAACACCCACCGCCCGCGATGAGGGCATACAGCTTGTCCCCGAGGAACGCGAGATCGGCCACGCTCTGAACATCCCCGAACTGATTGATGGCGGAGGGAAATCCCTCGGCGAAGGTGGTGCGATGCCCGTCCCGATTGATGCGCGAGATGCGCCCGGTCGGCCCGTTGTGGTACGGCCCCACCGGCGGGTCGGCCTGCGCGCACTGTTCGGGAGTGGTGAAGGCGGTGCCGGCCGCCCCCGCTTCCGCGACGTAGAGAGTCCCGTCGGGGCCGAAGGTGAGACCACGGGGGTATTCGAGGCCGGTCGCGAACACGGAGGCGGTGGCCGTGCGCGCGAGGTTCAGAGATGAAGCGGCATCGGTTGGAGCGGTGCCGGGGTCACATGCTGCAGCAGCGAGAGCCGCTGCGGTGGGAACCAGTGAGAGAATGCGATGGGTCATATGCCCTTCCGGTGATTGATGATCGAACCTCCTTATCACTTCTTACTCCTTACTCCTCACTCCTTACTCCCGCCTTCCTCCCTCACTGCACATGGACGACCCCGGTAATGCTCGGGTTGTACGAATCGGCGTAGCGGTAGGTCCCCGGGGCGGTGAAGGTCACTCTGATCGTGGATGGATTGGCATAGGGAAAGTCCCGACCGCCGACGAACGAAGGCGACCCCACCGAGGTCACGGTGTGATAGTCATAGTCGAAGGGGGAAAGAACCCATTTCAGCGTCTGGCCTACAAGGACAGTGTCCACCGCTGGGCGACTGGTGTGATTCAGCTGGCTGACGAAGGCGGGAGTCCTGCCAATCGGGCTCAGAATGACGACAAGGTCGGCCGGCGGGCCGACGGTGAGCCCGAAATTCACGGCCATACCACGACCGGCCAGAGCAGCTCGCACAACGGCGGCTCCCTGGATACTCCGGGGACGGACAATTGCGGTGCTCAGACCCAACCCATCGGTTACTCCGCGGACCGTAACGAACGCGACAGGACCACTCTCTACCGTCCAGGTGACGGTCTGTCCGGTGACCCGACGGCCGTCCTGGTCAGTGACCGCAACGACCAATTTGGAGAAGGTCGGGCGGTTCACCGCCTGGGTCTGGCCATCCCCTTCCGTCATTACGATGGCGGTGGGCGTGACGGAGGGCGTGGTCGCGGGATCCGAGCAGCCCGGAAGGACCCCGAGGGCCGTGATAAGCGATAGGACTCTGGCTGTGAAGCTGTTCATCATGAGCTGGCTCCTTGACCTGGTCTTACTCACTGCACCACGATGATCCCTGTCGCGCGCGTGTAGAACGAATCGGTTTAGTGATAGGTGCCCGGCGTAGTGAATGTCACCCTCACTTCCGACGGAAACCGGCCTCGGCGAAAACCGTCAGACACGGCGGTTACCCTTACCGTCCCTGGTGGAGCCCGCCAGCGCCCCAGCACCACGACATGTCGCCGGGCCGTATGTCGCTGAAGACCCAGTGATTGCAGCCCCCCGTGTAGTTCGCGGGAGTGGTGCCCGACACGATGGGACCAGTAAGTGTGGTCGCGTAGATATGACCGCCGTCGCGGTAGGTGAGGCGGGCCGTCGCCTGGCCACCGCTCAGGCCACCGTGGCCGCCGTAGTAGGAGATTTCGTAATCGCCGTACAGGTCGTGAAAGAGCTGAGTGTCCTGACTTGGCGGGACGCTGAGGGATTGGGCCATGAATCCCGGGAACCCGAATGGGTACGGGTAGCCCGGAATGTCGAGCATCTCGAACCCGACGATGTCGAGTCCGCTCTGTCCTGGCGCATCCGCGACGACTAGGCGCGGGGCGTAACCCCACGAGTTGTTGTAGTCCAAATACTCGATGACCGAGAACGAGCGCACCACGATTCGCGGCTGGCTGTCCGGCGCGACGAATGTCACCGTCAGTGGCGCGGATGTTCCGGCGTTCCCGGCGCCGTCAGAGGCCGTCATCCGGACCGTGTAGGTGCCTGGGTGAAGGGTCGGGTACACCCGGTACAGGAAATACATCGCATCGCCGATGTCCGGCTGACCGCCCCCACTCCCCAGCCCGATTTCCATCTCGGACGGCGGATTGCCGCTCCCATCGTCGAACAGCCAGTCTATCAATTCGACATCGGGACCCTCTGAAATCGTCGCCCGGAAGCTCGCGTACTCGACGGCCTCCGAATCGTCGTTCGTCGGGCTCAGGATGGTGACCACGGGCGCTGTGGTATCAGCCGGCAGCCCGTCGGTGGTGAACTCGGTCGTGACGGAGGCGCCGAGCGCCTGCCCATCGCGATCCCGCGCGCCGGTACTTAGTCCCAGCTCGTAAGTGGTGAGTGGCGCCAGCGATCCCAACGGGACGAATGTGGCCCGGAGGATGTCGCCACCGTTGGGCGGGATCACGACGCTTCCCGGCACCGGGGCGCCGCTCTGAGTCAGGGTCACCGCGCCCAGGAGGCTGGCGCTATCCATCGGCTCGCTGAAGACGACCTCAATGATCGTGTTCAGCGGGACGTCTCGCTTGTGGGATGGGGGATTAGTGCGGACCACGCCCGGGCGGGCCTTCGCCGCCACGACGATCAGGTACGACACCGGATGCGTTATCCCGCTGCCCAGTACCACCACCTCGATGGTGTCGCCGGCGGCCGCCCCGACTGCAACGGGATCGAAGCCTCCATTCACGGCGCTGACGCTCACACTGCTGCCGGTTTGCCGATCGTGGATGATCGCGGCGTTGGCGCCGGGAATCGCCCCGGGGGGCAGCGACACGTAGATCACGGACGACACCGAGGCCGCCGATGCGGATCGATTGGCGGAGACCAGACTCGAGGGCAGAGCGGGGAGACCTGGCACCGGGTTCGAGACCACGAAGGGCGTAGGTGGCAGCGGCCGACCGGCGGATGGCGCCTGAGAATCGGTGCAGGCGAGGACCAGGCCGGCCGCAACGATGAGCCTACCGCCAACACCCCACCCGGGCAGCTGGTTGTTCACTTCGACCGCCCTGACAGCGCCACCGGCTTCGTTACTCCAGAATGCTGAATGGTATCGGCCTGGCCGGCTTGCAAGAAAACCGGTCCCTGCGCCGCAGGGGAGGAAAAGAGGGGTGTGCAGTCGGCATAGTACGAATGCGTTTGATTCGCGAAGGACACGCTCGGCAGACCGCCGTGCGCAATCGGGGCGCTGGCCAT
>DATIOP010000065.1:0-16987 GCA_035472975.1 Gemmatimonadales bacterium | reverse complement strand
CAAGTCGTTGAGGAAGGCACCGTGCTGGTGGGTCTCGACGTCTCCGTCGAGGAGGCGGACCTGCAGGCCCAGCAGGCTCGGGCCGCTCTCGCCCAGACCACACTCGAGCGCCTCAAGCGGTTGCAGCAGGCTAAGGCCACTTCGCAGGAAGAGGTGGACCAGGCCAGTGCTGCGCAGGATGTCGCGTTGGCGGAGACGGCCCGCATAAAGGCCGTCATTGCCCGGAAGACCATCCGCGCACCCTTCCGCGCCCGGATCGGCATCTCGGACGTGCACATCGGGCAGTATCTGGCCGAGGGCACCGAGCTCACGACCCTGCAAGGTGTGGAGACCGCGGCGAACGTGGATTTCACCGTGGCCCAAAGCGTCGCGGCCGCCCTTCACCAGGGTGATCTCGTTGCCGTAGTCGCCCCCCAGGATTCGACACGGCTACCCGCGAGGATCACCGCGATTGACTCGCGAGTCGATCCCACGACCCGCAACGCGCTGGTGCGCGCGCAGCTGACCTCGCGAGCCCCTGCGCCTGGTGCCTCGGTACGAGTCGAGATTCCGGTGGGTCCCTCCGGCAAAGCCGTGGGCATCCCGGTCAGTGCCCTGCGCAAGGGACCCGGCGGCGATCACGTGTTCGTGATTGCCCCGGATTCGACGGGAAAGCCGCGGGCCCACGAGCGCCCGGTAGTAAGCGGCGCAACGGCGGGCGACGAAATCCTGATCATTTCCGGCCTCAAGCCGGATGAAGTGGTGGCAACCTCGGGATCCTTCAAGCTGCGCGAGGGCGTGCTGGTCGCCGCTCCTGCGGCCGATTCAGCCTCCAGCTCGAACGTGAAGCCGTAAGCACTCCGCCACGAACAACGGGACACGAGAACTCCGATGCGTTCCTTTACCGACATCTTCATCAAGCATCCCGTCCTGGCGGTGGTGGTCAACCTGGTCATCCTGCTGGTGGGGTACCGGTCCATCACCTCACTGCCGGTACAGCAGTACCCGAAAATCGAAAGCTCCCAGGTACTGATCACCACGGTGTACTACGGTGCCAGCGCCGAGACTATTCGCGGCTTCCTGACTACCCCGATCGAGCGGGCAGTCTCGGCGATCAGCGGAGTCGACTACGTCGAATCCACCAGTCGGGCCGGAGTCAGCAGCATCACGATCCATTTGAAGCTGAATCACAACAGCACCGCGGCGCTGGCCGAGGTTACCGCCCGTCTGCAACAGGTTCGCTCGGAGCTCCCGGCTGAGGCTGAGCCACCCGTGGTGGAAGTCCAGCGAGCTGATCGACCCTACGCCTCGTTCTACCTGAGCTTTACCTCGAGCGAGCGGGACATCCCCGCCCTCACCGATTGGCTGACCCGCAACATGCAACCCCAGCTCTCGACGCTGTCGGGTGTGCAGCGGATTGATGTGGTGGGTGGACGTCCGATTGCCATGCGGATCTGGATCGATCCCGACCGCCTGGCCGCACTCAATCTCGCTCCCGGCGACGTGCAGGCGGCGTTGCAGCGCAACAATTTCCTCGCGGCGGTAGGCCAGACCAAGAACGATCTGGTTCAGGTCAACCTGCTCGCCAACACCGACCTGCGCTCTCCTGAAGAGTTCAAGAACCTGATCGTCGCCGACCGGAACGGCGCCGTGGTGCGGCTCTCGGACGTGGCCAAGGTTGAGCTGGGCGCGGAGGAAGCCGACTTCATCACCAAGTTCAACGAAAAGGAGGCGGTGTACCTGGGAGTGTGGCCGGTCATCGGGGTGAACGAGATCGAGGTCGCCCATCGGCTGCACTCCGAAATGGAAAAGATCCGGCCGACGCTGCCCAAGGACATCGACATGCAGCTGGCGTACGACGCCACGGTGTTCATGGAGGATGCGCTCCAGGAGATCACCAAGACACTGATGGAGACCATCCTCATCGTCGCCGTCGTGGTGTTCCTCTTCATGGGCTCGATACGCACTGCGATTGTGCCGCTGGTGGCCATCCCGATTTCGCTGGTCGGTGCGGCGATAGTGATGTACGCCGCCGGGTTCAGCCTGAACCTCCTCACCATCCTGGCGATCGTGCTGTCGGTGGGTCTCGTGGTAGACGATGCGATTGTCGTGGTCGAAAACGTCGAACGGCACGTCCGAGAGGGAAGAACCCGGATTGACGCGGCCCTGATCGGCGCTCGGGAGCTGGTCGGCCCGATCATCGCCATGACTATCACCCTGGCCGCGGTATATGCTCCGATCGGTTTCCAGGGCGGGCTGACCGGGTCACTGTTCCTGGAATTCGCCATCACGCTCGCCGCGGCGGTCGTGGTGTCGGGCATCGTCGCGGTTACCCTGTCGCCGATGATGAGCTCGCGCCTGGTGCACGAGCATGGCAAAGAGGGCCGGTTGACCAGGTTGGTGAACCGAGGCTTCGACGCGGTGCGGCGCCGCTATGAGAAACTGCTGGACGGTGCGCTGACCATGCGGGGGGCGATCGTCGCGGCGTCACTCCTCGTCACGATCGGCGCCTGGCCACTCTACCAGTTCTCGCGGCGGGAATTGGCTCCGGTGGAAGACCAGAGTCATATCAGCCTGTTCATGCAGGCTTCGCCGGACGCTTCTCTTCAGGCGGCCAACAAGGCGTCGCTCCAGGTCGTCAAGGCGATCAACACCTTCCCCGAGGCGAAGTTCATGTGGTCGCTGACCGCCAACTGGGGCGGATTCGGGGGAATGGTGGCGAAGAACTGGAAGCAGCGGAAGCAGACCACCGAGCAGCTGTACGGGCAGGTGTACGGTGCTGTGTCTCAGGTTCCCGGCCTGCAGGTGTTCCCCCGTCTCGATCCGCCGCTGCCCACGCCCGGGCAATACGACGTCGAGATGATCCTGGGGAGCGACGCTCCGCCCGAGCAAATGCTGCAGACCGTCGGTCAGGTTCTCGGAGCCGGGTGGCAAAGCGGAAAATTCCTCTATGTCGATACCGACTTGAAGATCGATCTTCCGGAAGCGCGGGTCGTGATTGATCGCGACCAGGTGGCCGACCTGGGCCTCGACCTGGCCAGTGTGGGACGAGAGCTGGGCACCCTGCTGGGTGGCGGCTACGTCAACCGCTTCAACTACTTCGACCGCAGCTACAAGGTGATTCCCCAGATCGGCGAGGAAGGGCGGACCACAGTAGGGCCGCTGCTGGATCTCAAGATCAAGACACCGAGCGGCCAGCTGGTCCCGGTCTCGACCTTCACCCACATCGAATCGAGTATCGCGCCACGGACCCTGAACCGGTTCCAGCAACGCAACTCGGTGCGGATCTTCGGAGGGGTGAAGCCGGGGATCACCAAGGAAGAGGGACTCCGTGTGCTGGAGAATGCAGCAAGGGCCGCGGCCGGGCCGGGCGTGGGGCTGGACTATGCCGGTGAGTCGCGGCAGATCCGCCTCGAGGGCTCATCGCTCACCGTGACACTCGGCTTTGCGGTCATCCTGATCTACCTGGTGCTCGCTGCGCAGTTCCTGAGCTTCCGGGATCCCCTGATCGTACTGGTGGGATCGGTGCCGCTCGCCATCTCGGGCGCCCTGATCTTCAGTTTCCTCGATCTCACCACGATCAACATCTATTCCCAGGTCGGGCTGATCACGCTGGTTGGCCTGATCGCAAAGAACGGAATTCTGATCGTGCAGTTCGCGAATAGACTCCAGACTCACGGCGTGCCCAAGATGGAAGCGATCCGTGAGGCTTCACTGACCCGGCTCCGCCCGGTGTTGATGACATCGGCGGCGACCGTCTTCGGGCATTTCCCCCTGGTCCTGGCGACGGGCCCAGGCTCGGCGGCCCGGAATAGCATCGGTATCGTCCTGGTTACCGGCATGACCCTGGGCACGATCTTCACCTTGTTCGTGGTCCCGGTGTTCTACGCGCTCATCGCGGAGCAGCATCAGCCCAGTGAAATCGACGAGAGCGAAGCCCTGTCCTTCGGGCCGCCGGCGGTGGAGGAAGTGGCTCATGCGTAACTCAGTGCTGCTGGGGATCATCACGCTCACCGCGTGCGCCTCGAGCCCAGCTTACCAGGCGCCGTCGGTTCAGGTTCCGTCGACGTACCGGGAGACGACGGTCCATCAGGATAGTTCTGTCGCGGTTGTCCCCTCGGTCAACGACAGTGCGGGGGCGCAGGATGCCGCGGATTGGCATGAGCTGGGCGACACCACACTGACCCGGCTCGTGCACGAAGTGCTGAACGCGAATCTCGACATTCGTACCGCCGAGGCGCGCGTAAAGGGCGCTCGGGCTGTTCGGACGAGCGCACTGCTCGAACTCACTCCCACCGTAAATCTCGGTGGGGGCTACACGCGGCAGCGCCTGTCGAGCGCGAGCTTCCCGGGTACCTCGGGACCCTTCCCCGATCAGGACGTCTGGGATGCCGGGTTCGACGCTTCGTGGGAGTTCGACCTGTTCGGACGGCTGCGCCGCAATATCTCGGCGCAGGGCGCGTTCGCCGAGGCTTCGAGTGAAGATCTGCGGAATGTCCGGGTCTTTCTTACGGCAGAGCTCGCTCGTTCCTATTTCGAGCTGCGCGGCGCGCAGGAGCGGTTGGCGGTCGCGCGCAGCAACGCGGAAAACCAGAAACGCACTCTTGAGGTCACTCAAGAGCGGCTCGATAATGGCCGGGGTACCGGGTTCGATACCGAACGAGCCAAGGCTCAGTTGGGGTCCACGCTGGCCTCGATCCCGACTTTCGAAGCACAAGTCGCCGCGGCCCAGTACCGGATCGGCGTCCTGGTTGGCCGTCCACCCGCGGTTGTGGCAGCAGAGCTGGATACGATAGTGGATCTTCCCGAGCTGCCGGACACCGTTCCGCTCGCGGCGCCGGATTCACTGATTCGCCGGCGGCCCGATGTTGGCGCGGCGGAACGGCAGTTGGCCGGTCAGCAGGCGCTGGTGGGGGCGGCCAAGGCGGAGTATTTCCCGCTCATCGTCGTGGGTGGCGGAGCCGGCTGGACCTCATCCACGTTCGACAATTTGACCGGATCGAACACGTTCCGCTACGCGGTCGGTCCCGTCATTTCGTTGCCGCTCAACTGGGGCCGGATCAAGGCCAACGTGGACGTCACCAAGGCCCGTGCGGACGAGGCCCAATCGCAGTACGCCCAAACGGTTCTTCTGGCCCAGCAGGACGTCGAAACCGCGCTGTCCCGCTACCGCACCTCCCGGAGCAGGGTTGAACGGCTGCGGGAAGCAGCTGTCGCGAGCGCCGCGGCAGCGGAGCTGGCACGGCTCCGATTCTCTGAGGGAGTCACCGACTTCCTTCAGGTGCTCGATGCCGAGCGCACTCAGCTGGGAGCGGAGGATGACCTGGCTCAGGGGCGGACCGATGCCGCAACCGCGTATGCCGCGCTGTACAAGGCGCTGGGAGGAAGCTGGCCCTTCGCCGAGGTGACAACGAACAACTAGTCGGTCGCCCACGCTGGGATTGCCGGGCCGGGGGGTCTTGCCCCCCGGCTCTCTTTTTAGCATCCTGTCATCGGGCGGAGATCCACGCCCAACCTCTTCGACCCTCCCCCAGCGAGGGTCTTCGTGAGGCAAAGGGGGGCATACTCCCGGATCGCATCGCCAGACCTTTGCGTCGCCTCGGGGCGCCGCTGCTGGGGGGCATGCGTCTCAGGCCTGACCAAAGGACTGTTCCGATGACGACCAACAAGGATTTCAAACGCCTGATTCGCGGGCGCATGCAGAAGACGGGCGAGTCCTACACCGCCGCCCGGGCTAACCTCCTGAACCACTCACCCACTCCTACTCCCAAGCAGGCTCCTGCGGCGATCGACTACGCCGGTCTTGCCGGCATGAGCGACGCCACGATCAAGGCCAGAACCGGGTGCACCTGGGAGCGCTGGGCCTGGGCTCTCGACCGGGTCGATGCTCACCTCTGGCCCCACCGGGAGATCGTCCGGTACGTGCAGGAGAAATACAAGGTCCCCGACTGGTGGACTCAGACGGTCACGGTGGGTTACGAGCGGATCAAAGGTCTTCGAGTGAAAGGCCAGCGTCGGGATGGCCATTTCGAGGCCAGCAAGAGCAAGGTCTTTGGAGTCGCAAGGTCCTCGCTCTACCGGGCCTTCCATGACGGGCGCACCCGTGCCCGGTGGCTACCCGACGTCGACCTCAAGATCCGGACGGCCACCCGCGAGAAATCCATGCGAATCACCTGGCCGGACCAGACTCTGGTCGAGCTCAACTTCATGTCCAAGGGAGCCCGGAAGAGTCAGGTGGCGATCCAGCACTCGAGATTGCCGGACAAGGCCGCGGCATCGAATATGAAGGAGTTCTGGGCCACGAAGCTCGCCGCTCTACAGGACGTGCTGGGCGCGGCGCCACTGACTCGATCAAGGCCGGTCTGATGCATTTGCTCTGGTGGATTCTCGGTACCATCGTCTTCCTCTATCTGGTGCAGAGCATCTACCTCGGCGTCGTATTGAAGTGGGAAGACGAACAGACGGGCGGCCTCGGTTACTATGGACTGCCGCCCGCCGAGCGGGAGGGATTCAAGCGCCGGCTCCGGCTGCACGCCGTGCTACTGGCGCCAATCCTCTGGCTCAACGGCCGACTCGCCAAGATGGATTTCCGCCGGGCCAGCATGAGCTACAAGGGTGTGGCCGGTCCGGCGGGAAGTTGTACGCCGGAGACCTTTTCGCGGGCCGAGCAGTATCAGCCTTGCCCGGAAGACATCTTCGTCGTCACACAGATGAAGTGTGGGACTACGTGGATGCAGCACGTGGTCTATGAAGTGTTGAACCGCGGCGGTGGAAACCTGATCGCCAGCGGTACCGAGATCTACGCGATTTCTCCCTGGATCGAGGGGCGCCGCAGCGTTCCGATCGACCAGGCACCGCTCATCGGCGCCGAGCGGCCGTCCCGAATCATCAAGACCCATCTCCCCGCTCAGCTCTGTCCCGCGTCGCCCCAGGCCCGCTACATCTACGTCGCGAGGCATCCGGTCTCCTGTTACGCGAGCTGTGTGGACTTCGTGGCGACCAATGTGGGCCGGATGGCGCCGCCCCCAGCAGCGTTCGAGGAGTGGTATTGCTCGCCGGAGCTCATGTGGTGGGGCACCTGGACCGACCACGTCCGGGGCTGGTGGGACCGCAACCAGAAAGACGGTAATGTGCTGTTCTTGTACTTCGAGGACCTGAAGCGTGACCTGCCTGGGATCGTGCGTCAGGTAGCCGGGTTCCTCGGTGTGAAGCCGCTCACCGACCAGGAGCTTCTGCAGGTGGTAGAGAAGTGTGGCTTTGCGTACATGCAGGAGCACAAGGACAATTTCGAGATGCAGCCGCCGCACTTGATGCAGACCAATGCCGACCTGTTCGTGCGCGGCACGGCCGACCGGCACAAGGACGTCGCCCCCGACGTACGAAAGCGGCTTGACGCCTGGGCGGCCCAGCAGCTCGACGGGAGCGCTTTTCCGCTCCGCAAGGCTTATCCTGACGTGATCGGAGAGGCCAGCAAGTAGGGTAAGCGGCAACAGCCCCATCGCCCAAGGAGGGGGACCATGGTGCGGGGCAGAACTCATTCTCTGGAATCCAATGCTGGAAGATCAGGGCAAGCTTGCCGGCGAGTTGCGACAGATCCTGCTCCGGAATCCGTCGCTCTGGCCCCCGACTGACCTCACCGCGGCGACCAGGGGAGTCGCCGCAGCGGTCCAGATAGATGGCGGCCTCGGACTGTGGGCTTCCGATCCGGCGGAGGCGACCATTAAGCCCTATCGCGCCCTCCGCGCTGACAGCAAACCGGTGTATGAGAGTCCCGATCCGGCCCAGGCGGCAGCGGTCGCGGCCGCCCTCAACGAAGTCACCTGGAATCAGGTTAAGAAGGCCACCAAGTTCGACATCGACCACCTCGCGTTCCTGGCCGACCTCACCGATTCACGTTCTCTCGGCTGGCTGCCGTCAGGAGCAGCGGCCGACATCCGCCGAATCGCGGACGACGTCGCTCCTCAAATCGACAAAATTCTCGAAGGACAGGCCAGCCTTCGCCAGCGGGCGCTGCCCGCTAACATGCGGCGGGCAGCAGACCGAATCGAAGCCCGTTAGCGCATCCACCCAGGCAATCCAGACCGGATCCGGATGGATCCGGCCAGGACGCCTCGATCAATGTTGATCAGGTAGTGTAACCCAACTTCTTCTGCAGGTTCTGCGCGGCGACCAGGTGACCCTGGAAAGCCGGTGCTGCTTTTTCAATGAAGGCCTTAAGCTCCGGATTCTTGGTGGCCGGCAGCAGGGTCTTGGTAACCATATCGATCACCGCCTGATGGAACTCGATTTCATGCCCTAACCACTGCTTGTCGAAATCGGCCCCTGACTTAGCACCCATGGCTTTCAACACCGAGTCGTGCGCCTGGTCGCCCTTATAGTCGGCAGCAAGCACCGGGTCGATCTTGAGTTTTTTCGCCAAATCTTCCGCCTGCTTCTTCAACTCTTAGTGGGCATCAGCGAACATCTTGCCCATCTCTTTCACTTCCTTGTTGCTGGCCTTATCAGCCGCCAGGTTGCCCGAATCGACATCCTTCTGGTTGGCTTTGATGAAGATAGCGATCACGTTGGCATCATTGAGTTTGGCCTCTTCCTGAGCTGGAAGGCCGGGGGCTGCGAGGACCAGCGCGCCGAGACTGGCGGCGAGTGCGAGCTTCAACATGTTCACTCCGGGATGATGGTAAGTGTTCTGGCCATGGCAGGCCGTCGGCGAACCAGCGAACCTTAAGGCTTTCGAACCAATAAATCAAGTATTATATTGATTTATTGTAATATTCGTCACATAAGTGGGCCCTGAGGAGGGAGCCGATGCCGACACGGCACTGGGACCGGAGCTTTCGGGAAAGCAGCCAGGGAAGGATCATCGGCCTGCTTCGGCAGGGCAGCCGCACCATCGAGGAACTCTCCACCGCTCTCGGCCTGACCGGAAACGCGGTGCGAAGCCACATCACATCGCTTGAGCGGAACGGCTTCGTAGTGCCTGCCGAGCAGCGACGGACCAGTCGCAAGCCGGCCCAAGCGTACGCGATCCGTGCCGAGGCGGAGCAACGCCTCTCCAAGGCTTACGCCCCAGTACTGGCGGGGCTTCTCCAGATACTCGCTCGCAAGATTGACCCAGCCGATTTGCGAAGCCTGATGCGCGAGGTTGGAGAGCAGCTCGCCGACGGCCTCCCAGCTTCGAAAACCGATCGCCTCGCCGGCGTTCGTGCGGCTGCCATTATCCTGAATGACCTCGGTGGTGCGGTCGAGGTAGAACAGCACAACGGTGAGCTGCGGCTCAGAGGAGATGGCTGCCCGCTCGCCGAGGCGGTCCGGGTCAATCCCGAGGCCTGTCGCGCGGTAGAAGCTCTGGTGAGCCGGGTGGTCGGCGCTTCGGTCACCGAACAATGTGACCATGGCGACCGGCCGCGGTGCCGCTTCAGAATCACCAACCCAACCCCTCCGGCTCAGAACCCTTCCCCTACTGATTCATCCTCCCAGGTCGAATAGCTTCCAGCGGATGGAGGCTCGGGTGCCGGTCGTTTCGAGCGTGGACGTCGATTTGGGCCACTCTCAAACGACCAATTGACGTCCTGAGCCGTTTCACCTCGATTGGGAGGACGCCATGAAGTACCTGTGCCTGATCTATTCCGATGAGACCCAGTGGCAGAAGCTGCCTAAGGCCGAGACCGAAAAGCTGATGGGGGAGTTCTTCAACTTCACCGACAGCATCAAGGCCAGTGGCCACTACCTGGGCAGCAACCGCCTGCAGCCGACCCCTGCCGCCACCACGGTGCGGATCCGCGACGCGAAGCTTTCGACTACCGATGGACCCTTTGCGGAAACCAGGGAACAACTCGGAGGCTATTATCTGGTTGAGGCCCCGGATCTGAACGATGCCATCCGGATTGCCTCGAAAATCCCTGCCGCGAGGTACGGGAGTATCGAGGTCCGCCCCGTTTGGGAGGTCGTTCGGCCCTAGCCGGAGAGAGCAGGTGGAATGAGCGAGGTCATTGCCGAGCCGATTCGCGCCGTGGTTGAGACGGTCTATCGTTCCGACTCACGGCGCGTCCTCGCCACGCTGATCCGCCTGCTCGGGGACTTCGATCTTGCCGAAGAAGCGCTCCATGAGGCGTTCGCCGCGGCGGTCGAGCGCTGGCCCCGGGACGGGGTGCCGGCCAATCCCCGGGCGTGGCTGGTTTCGACCGGGCGGTTCAAGGCAATCGATGGCCTTCGGCGGAGGTCTCGCTTCGACGCGGCACTCGTGGAGCTGGCGGATCGGTTGGACGCCAGCCGTGAGCCAGACATGATTCCGGACCAGGAGGGGATCGAAGACGATCGGCTCCGGCTGATCTTCACCTGCTGTCACCCTGCTTTGCCTCCCGATTCCCAACTTGCCCTGACGCTACGAGAAGTCTGCGGACTCACCACGGAAGCCATCGCGCGCGCCTTCCTGACCAAGGCTCCGACCGTGGCACAACGGATCGTCCGCGCCAAGGCAAAGATCCGGGACGCCGGGATACCATATCAGGTCCCCTCGCGAGCCGATCTCCCCGAACGTCTGACCCTGGTACTGCACGTGGTCTATCTCGTCTTCAACGAGGGGTACGCTCCGTCGTCGGGTGAATCGCTGACCCGACATGACCTCTCCGAAGAGGCGATCAGGCTGGGACGGCTCCTGGTGGAGCTGCTGCCTGAGCCGGAGGTGATGGGATTGTTGGCGCTGATGCTGCTCCATGAATCCCGGCGGGCCGCGCGGAGCACACCATCGGGAGACGTGGTCCTGCTGGATCAACAGGATCGCTCGCTGTGGGACCGCGCGAGCATGGCAGAGGGGACCGCGCTGGTGGAGCAGGCCCTCTCCTCCCGGCGCTTCGGGCCCTACACTCTGCAAGCAGCCATCGCGGCCGTCCACGCCGAAGCAGCCCGCGCGGCCGAGACCGATTGGGCGCAGATCATCGGACTCTACGAGTTCCTCCTCGAGTCGGACCGGTCTCCGGTCGTCGAACTGAACCGGGCCGCCGCGGTCGCGATGCGAGACGGGCCGGCAGCCGGACTCGACCTGATCGACGACATCCTGAATCGCGGGGAGCTCGCGGACTATCACCTCGCGCATTCGGCGCGAGCCGATCTCTGCCGGCGGCTGGGAAGAAATCAGGAAGCCCGCGACTCGTACCGTAGGGCTCTCGAACTGGCCCGTCTGGATCCAGAGCGCCGGTTTCTGGAACGGCGCCTGAACGAGCTATCTCACTAAGGATCGGAGAACTGACATGGCCCCCGGCGATCTCGTGGGACGCAGCTTCTTCGTCACCGGCGCCAGCTCGGGTATCGGCCGCTCGATGGCCGAAGCGCTGGCAGCCCGGGGGGCGAGCGTCGTAGTCGCTGCCCGGTCCGAGGAGCGCATGCGACCCGTGCTCGAGGGCATCCGTCGACAGTACCCCTCCAGCGACGTTCAGTCGTTGCAGATAGATCTGGCAGACCTGGAGTCGGTGCGCCGCGCCGCAGTCGAGTACCTCCAATCGGGAAAGCCGATCGATGTCCTGGTGAACAACGCGGGGGTCGCCGGGACCAACGGACTAAGTCCGCAGGGGTTCGATCTCACCTACGCGACGAACCACATCGGTCCTTTCCTGCTGACCAACCTGCTGCTGCCGCGGATCCGAGAGGCGTCCCAGGGTCGCATCGTCAACGTGGCCAGCTCGGCTCACTTCACAGCGAAGCAGATGGATTGGAGTATGCTCGACCGCCGGACGACGTCTCGGCGAAGCCGCTTCCCCGATTATGCCCTGACCAAGCTGATGAACGTGCTGCACGCGAAGGAGCTGGCGCGCCGGTTGACCGGAACCGCCGTGACGACCTACGCGGTCCATCCCGGAGCCGTCGCCACGAACATCTGGCGCGCTCTCCCGGGGCCGGTGGCGTGGTTCATCAAGCTGTTCATGCTGTCCAACGAACAGGGCGCCGTTCCCCTGCTGTACTGCGCCACGGCGCCGGAGCTCGCGAGCCAGACCGGCCGCTACTATGACCGATCTCGCGAGATCCCTCCCAGCCCGCTGGCCGCCGACGACAACCTGGCCCGGGAGCTGTGGATCAGAACAGAAGCCATCGTCGGATCCTGAGTCGTTGACCCCACTCCCCTTGCACTTCTACAAGAGTTTGTGTAATCTCTTGTAGAAGCCATAGGGGAAGCTATGCCGGAAGAACGTCTCGACCTGCCGCAAGGCACGCTCGACCTCCTGATCCTGAAGGCGCTCTCGCTGGGGCCTCAGCATGGCTGGGCCATATCGGAGCGTCTGCACCAAGTCTCCCGCGCCACGCTCCAGGTGCCCCAGGGATCGCTCTATCCCGCGCTGCACCGTCTGGAGCGGCGAGGATGGATTTCCGCCCGCTGGGACACCTCCGACAACAACCGCAAGGCGAAGTACTACGAGCTGACCAGGAGCGGCCATCGGCAGCTGGAGGACGAGGCCGAAGACTGGCGCCGCCTGACCGCGGCGGTTGACCTCGTACTCGCGATGCGCTGAACGATGATCCTCGAGCTGCTGAGCGACCTGAAGTACCGGCTCCGCGCCCTGTTCCGGCGGGGTGAGATGGAGCACGAGCTGGATGACGAGATGCGATTCCACATCGAGCGCGAGGCCGAGAAGTACCAGGCCGCCGGAATTTCCGTTGAGGAGGCGCGCCGCCGGGCCCATGTCGCCTTCGGCGGAGTGGATGTGGTAAAGGAGGAGAGTCGGGATGCCTGGGGGCTCTCCTACCTCGAATCGATCATGCAGGATCTTCGCTATGCGATTCGGGCCCTGCGTCGCAATCCTGGGTTCACCGTGGGCGTGATGGTGACCCTGGCACTCGGCATCGGCGCCAACACCGCGATGTTCAGCGTGGTAGACCGGCTGCTCTTCCGGTCGCCTCCCCTGCTCCGGGATCCTGACCAGGTCCACCGGATTTACTTCGCATCGATGGACCGAGGTACCGAAGACACGCGGAGTGGTACAGAGTACACCCGTTATCTCGACATGCGCCGGTGGACCTCGCAGTTTTCCGAATTGGCGGCGTTCAGCGTTCGAGGCCTCGCGGTCGGAGTCGGAAACGATACCCGTGAGGGGCAGGTAGCGACCATTTCGGCCTCGCTATTCAACCTGTTCGATGCGAAGCCGGTGGTGGGGCGTTTCTTCACGGCACAGGAAGACACGGTTCCGGTTGGCGCGATGGTGGCGGTGCTGGGCTATGGCTATTGGCAGACCAACTACGGCGGGCGGAGTGACGTGCTGGGTCAGCCGATCGAAGTCGGCTCGGCAAAATACATCATCATCGGCGTCGCGCCTCGCAATTTCATCGCGTTCAGCGAGGAAGGGGCACCGGCGGTATTCGTCCCGATTACCGCCTACGCCGGATCGTTCCGGGCCGGACCGCAATTGACTAACTACTACACCAGGTACAACTGGAGCTGGCTCGAGATACTTGCACGCAGGAAGCCTGGCATCACCCTCGCCCAGGCGGAGGCGGATCTTTCCAGGGCATACCGGCTCAGCTGGGACAATGAGCAGAGCCTCCAGCACACCCTCCCCCCCACCGAGATCGCCCGTCCCCATGCGATTGCCGCGCCGGTGCAGACCGAGCGCGGGCCCAATCAGAGCAGGCTTGCCAAGGTGGCAACCTGGGTGAGCTCGGTGGCCGCGATCGTGTTGCTCATCGCCTGCGCCAATGTGGCCAACCTCATGCTGGCCCGTTCCATTCGCCGGCGCCGCGAAATCGCAGTGAGGCTCGCACTCGGCGTGAGCAAGGGTCGCCTGGTTCGACAGCTCCTGACCGAGAGTCTGTTGCTCGCCGGAGCAGGGGGAGCGCTGGGCCTTATCGTGGGACATTGGGGCGGTGCCCTCATCCGAGCGCTGGTCCTGCCCGATCACGGTGCCGGTCACACGCTGAGCGACCATCGGACGCTGGGGTTCGCGCTCGCGATCAGCCTTGCCGCGGGGATCATTACCGGGATGGCGCCGATATTCCAGGTTCGCCGAACCGACTTGTCTGATTCGCTCAAAGCGGGAGTGCGAGAAGGAGGCTATCGCCGCACGCGGGCGCGGACCGGATTGCTCCTCCTGCAGGCAGTTCTCTCGGTAGTGCTGCTGGTGGGAGCCGGACTGTTCGTCCGGAGCCTCCGCAACGTGGAGGCTATTCGCCTGGGATACGATGTGGATCCCATCCTTTACATCTACCCCAACACCCGCAGCCTCAAGCTGAGCGACGATGCAGCGGCGGCCACACGGCGACAACTGGTCGAAACGGCTCGTTCGTTGCCGGGAGTTGAAAGCGCGGCGATGGGGCTCACGGTCCCCTTCTGGGACACCTGGACCGAAGAGCTCTTCGTGACGGGAATCGATTCGGTGGGCCGGCTGGGCAGCTTCACCATCCAGGGGGTTTCTCCCGAATACTTCGCCACGATGGGTACCCGGATTCTCCGGGGCCGTGGGATAACCGCGGAAGACCGAAAAAACACACCGCTGGTCGCGGTGCTGAGCCAGGCCATGGCAACGACTCTGTGGCCGGGCCAGGAAGCGCTGGGCCGTTGTCTGCGAATGAACTCCGATACTATGCCCTGCGTCACCGTTGTCGGCATCGCGGAAGACATCAAGCAGAACAGCATCACCGACGACCGGGGACTCCATTACTACCTGCCGATCGAGCAATTCCACCCGGAGGCGGCGGTGGTGTTTGCCCGGGTGAAGGGGATCGCCACCGGGCAGGCAGAGAGTCTCCGTCGCCAGCTCCAGCCCCTGATGCCGGGCGACAGCTATCTGACCGTGACACCGATGCACGAGATCGTGGATCCCAACGTCCGCTCATGGCAACTGGGCGCGACGATGTTTCTGGTCTTCGGAGGCCTGGCCCTGGCCCTCTCGGGCATCGGGCTCTACAGCGTCGTCGCCTACGACGTGGCCCAGCGAACCCACGAGCTGGGTGTGCGCATCGCGTTGGGAGCAGGGGTTTCCGACGTGGTGCGCGCGGTGGTGGGCGACGGGCTCCGTTTCATTCTGATCGGCATTCTGCTTGGCAGCGTACTGGCATTGTGGGCCGGCCGCTGGGTCGAACCCCTTCTCTACGCCGTCTCGCCGCGCGATCCAGTGATCTTCGGGGTCGTGGCCGGCGTGCTCCTTCTCGCCGCGGGCCTGGCCTCTCTCCTCCCTGCCCTCCGGGCATCCCGAGTCGACCCCACCGTAGCGCTCCGGACCGAGTAACCTTCCCGTAAGACACCCCATCAGTCACACCCCCCTGTGCCACGGCTCACGGGGTTGACGGAAATGTTTGATTACTATCGGTAGCCCTCGCCGCACCCAGCGGCGAGCGATCAGACACAACACGCGCTTCAAGGTGAGGAAGGTTCAGGACCATGTCGATACGTCCGGTTCAGCGAGTCGCCAAATCCAGGCCCACGATGGAAGGTGCGGGAGTGAAGCTCCGGCGTGCCTTCGGATTCGGGGATACCACCGAGTTCGACCCGTTTCTGTTGTTCGACGATTTCCGCAACGAGCGGCCCGAGGACTATCTCGCGGGCTTTCCCTGGCATCCCCATCGCGGCATCGAGACCATCACTTACGTGCTCAAGGGGACCGTCGCCCATGGCGACAGCCTGGGGAACAAGGGGACTCTCGGCGCGGGTGACGTGCAGTGGATGACGGCGGGGAGCGGTATCCTGCACCAGGAGATGCCACGAGGCGACGAGGCGGGACGGATGCACGGGTTCCAGCTCTGGGCCAACCTGCCCTCGTCGCTCAAGATGACACCGCCACGTTATCAGGACGTCCAGGGCAAGGACGTGCCCGAGGTCATCGACGATGACGGCACCATCGTTCGAGTGGTGGTGGGAGATTTTTGGGGGAAGGCGGGACCGGTGGAAGGGATCGCCGCAGACCCGCGCTACCTCGATGTGTCGGTTCCGCCCAACCTCCGTAAGACGCTTCCCGTGCGCCTTGGCCAGCATGCCTTCGCCTACGTCTTCGAAGGAAGTGGAACGTTCCGAGATGCCTCGAAGCCGCAGCCGGCGCCCACCGACCGCGTCGCGGATCCTCTCCACCCCGCTACGCCCGCGGCCGCGCAGGACGCGGACAACCGTTCGCTGGTCCTCTTCGGCAGCGGCGATGAGGTGACAGTCCAGGCCGGCGAAACGGGTATCCGGTTCCTGCTGGTCTCGGGCAAACCGCTCGAGGAGCCGGTGGCCTGGTACGGCCCCATCGTGATGAACACGGAGAAGGAGCTGGAGCAGGCCGTGAGGGAATTGCGCGACGGAACTTTCATAAAACCTAAATAATTGAAGATTGAAGATTGAAAAACGGCGATCTCACTCCTCGACTCAATCTTCAATCTGAAATCTTAAATCTGAAATGATCGGAGGCCCGCATGGCATACATCGACGGTTTTGTGATTGCGCTGCCTCGAAGAAAGCTCCCTGTGTACCGGCAAATCTCACGGCAGGCTGGTAAGCTGTGGAAGAAGCACGGCGCGCTGGAGTACCGGGAGTGTGCCGGCGATGATCTGCGGATAAAGATGGGCGTACCGTTCCCGAGGCTGGCGCGAGTCAAACCGGGCGAGACCGTCGTGTTTTCCTGGATTCTCTACAGAAACCGGCGTCATCGGGACCGGGTCAACGCCAAGGTCATGAAGGACCCCCGCATGGAACGCATGATGAAGATCCCAATGCCATTCGATATGAAGCGGATGGCGTACGGCGGATTCAAGGTTATTGTGGATATGTGACAGGATCGAGCTGGGACGAGGGAGGAAGCCTTGCCGCAGTGTCGGGCGGGGCTTTCTTGTCGATAGCACTAAGGATGAGTCGCTGCAGACGGAAGGAGGAAGGATGGCTACCTACGCTGAGCCAGTCTTCGAGAGACGCAGCTCGATCCGGCGGAAAACCGAAGTGGTCACCGACCGGTGGTCGCTCATGGCCCCGCTCGGCCGGACGTTGCTCTCTGCGATTTTCATCATTTATGGATTCCCTCACTTCACCGCTCAAACGATCGGGTATGCCGCGCACCAT
>DATIOP010000064.1:0-6288 GCA_035472975.1 Gemmatimonadales bacterium | reverse complement strand
GAATCGAGGACATCACCGAGGGCGAGGGGTCGGAAATTCGGATGTGCTATGACGGGAGATGGATTGAGCTGACGGGGAGGCAGTAGTCGGCGGACGGGGCCGGCGGACCGGCGGACCGGCGGACCGGCGGACCGGCGGACCGGCGGACCGGAACCATAAGCCGTAAGCCACGGGCAAAGCACCTCATCCCGAGGCGCGAAGCGACGAGGGATCTAGTCCCCTTACCTTGGACTCCGGGTAAGGACGCTAGATCCCTCGCTGCGCTCGGGATGAGGTGCGCCTACAGCTTACGGCTTATGGCTAACAGCTATCAGCTAACCGCTAGTTCAACTGCGTCGTCGGCACGAAGAGCTGAAGATCCGCATTCTGACCCGGCAACATGTGCACCCCGCAGTACCAGGTGTCTCCAAACGCTCCCGCATCGGTCGGAATCACGTGCAGGTCGTACTTGGCAGACTCGAGTCCGGTGATCGAGAACTTTCCGTCGGCATCGGTTTCTACATCGGCCACGACGTCGTCCTGAGGACGTCCGCAGCCTTCGACTGGAGGCGGCGGCGGTGGAGGAGGCGGTGGCGGTGGAAACCCGGGCCCGGTGGTGTCATGCAAGAAAGCCAAGCCGCGCCCTTGGATGGCGGCGGGGTCGTCGGGCTGCCCAAAGGGCAACGAATCAGTCGGGACCGAGCCTGCGAAAATCACGACCACGCGGCTCGGCACACTGACCGCGGTGCTGTCGGGACCAAAAGTCAGTCCACTGACCTCGCCACTGATCGACGAATTGCCCCCGTGCAGCCCGGAAGCGGGTGACAGGGTTGGGGATGAGTTGTCGCTGCAGGCGGCGAGCACCAGCGAAGCGAGCAGCAGCCCCCGGATCGGGTGGTTCTGCATCAAGTCCTCTCAAGCTCAAGACGTTGTGGTTTTCCGGCCCGCCTGTCCGTCCACTGACTAGGAACGGGCGCTATCTGGTCCTGACAACAAAGACCCGCCCGTCCTGTCTACCGTCACCCGTTTCAACTCGCGCCGGCCCGCCGGACCTGAGGTGTGACAGATGGCCCTGTCTTCGGGTCTCTCAGAGGTGAGCCAGACCGATGCCGTTCTCGTGCAACGCGCCCTGGCAGGCGACCAGGCCGCGTATGCCGAGCTGATGGCACGGCACCGGCGCCGGCTGGAAAGATACGCTTGGTTTCTCCTGGGCAACCGGGAGGACGCCGAAGAGGTACTGCAAGACACGTTTTTGCGCGCGTTCCGGGGACTCGACCGCTGTCAGGAGCCATCCCGGGTCGGGAACTGGATGTTCCGGATTCTGGTGAACCGCTGCCGGAGCAGCCTCTCCAAGGTCGACCTGATCGAGCGGGGCGCAGCGGCCGATGCGGCATTCGCTGTGGCACCCTCGGAGGGGGAATCGGAGCGGGGCGAGTGGCGCGAGGAAATCGCTCGAGCCCTGAAGGAGCTTACTCCCGATCAGCGCGAGGCCTTCTTGCTCAAACACGTCGAAGACTTCAGTTATCAGGAGATCGAGTCGCTCACCGGCGCACCGGCTTCGGCCCTGCGCATGCGGGTGCTGCGGGCGTGCGAGGGACTGCGCCGCCGCTTGAGGGAAGGATCACGAGACTATGCCTGATTCCGAAGACCGGATAGACGATCCCGTAGTCGCCGCGGTTGTGGCCGAGCTCAAGCACGGGCCGGTGCCCTCGCTCGCGGTCGAGGATCGGGTGATCGGCGCCCTCAACCGGGACCTCAAGGCGCATCGAGTGCGGTCGCGTCTCCAGTCTCTGGCCCGGGCGGCTGCGATAATGCTACTGGTGGCGGGGAGTGTAGTCGCCACCTGGCTCGGCTCCCGCCGGCTGGTGGGTTCGCCGGAGGCCATCGGCCCAGCGAGCCAACCGGTCAGATTCACGCTTCAGGCTTCCGGCCTCAGGCGCGTCGCGGTTGTAGGCGACTTCAACAACTGGGACCCTCGCGCGACTCCCATGCGTCGCCATGGTGGGACCTGGGACATCACCCTGCCGCTCCGGCCCGGGCGCTACCGCTACAGCTTCGTCGCGGACGATCAGAGGTATCTCGCCGATCCCGGACGCCCACCCGCAGGCGACGATGATTTCGGGACTCCGACTTCGGTCATCACGGTGGTGAACTGATGGTGACAAGGACCCTTCTTTTGCTCTCGGTTTTCGGGTTCGGATCGCTGGTAGCTCAAGACTCCAGACTCCAGACTCGTCTGCCCACCGACGTCGCCCTTCAAGTACAGCTACTGGTAGACAGCGCCGCACAGAACGGCCTTCCGACCGAGCCGCTGATCCAGAAGGCACTCGAGGGCCAGAGTAAGGGAGCAGACGGAACCCGCATTGTTGCCGCGGTTCGGACTCTTTCCGGCCAACTGGGCGAATCGAAGACCGCGTTGGGCCCCGGTGCTCCCGAGGCGGACATCGTTGCGGGCGCGGCCTGTCTCAAGGCTGGCGCCACTCCGGCGATGATCACGGAGCTGCGCCGGCTCCGTCCTGAACAGTCGGTTGCCGTCCCGCTCGGCGTGCTGAGCGATCTCGTCGCACTCGGAGTCGACGTGCCCAAAGCGTGGGAGCAGGTCCACTCGCTCGCCGCGGCACACGGGCCCGACACCGATTTCCTCGCTCTTCGCGATCGGGCAAGCGCGCCGAACACCAAGCAGCCCCCGGGGCCGGTACAGCCCAAGCTGGTCCCGTCAGCCAACTCGCCGCCATGAGATCGACTCGGGCACCGTGGGTAGCGGTCACAGTGATCTTGAGCTGGTCCCCGGCTCAAGCGCAGGTGCAAGCGTCGGTCGAAACGGGGCTTGGGGGAATGCAGTATCAGGGAAATCCGGGTGCCATCGCGTCGCTCGCGCCGAGTCTCTCCTGGTCGAGCTCGTTCTTCCGGATGAGCGCCGAGGGTGCGTATACCGGTTTCGGAGACGAGCGTGAAGGAACCGCCGGTCGCGCCAGCGCTTCGCTATTCGGCAGGTTGAGCAACCGATTCATGGCGGAAGGCTTTGGTACCGCCACGGGACAAACCGGACCTCACCTCTCCGAAGGCGCCTGGCTGGCCGGAGCCAAGCTTCACTACCTGAGTGGGGTGCAGGGCCTTTGGCTGGGAGGCGCACGTGGCAGCGAACCTGGCAGCCCGACATGGAGAGTTGAAGCAGGATACTGGCGTGACCTGGGCCCCGTCAGTCTCCAGCTTCAGGCGGGTCAGACGATGACACAGGCTACCGAGCTTCGGACCAGGCTCGGCTCCGACACGCTCACCGTCGATACCGTGCTTGTCAATCAGAGCAAGGCCCGAAGCGATCTCTCCGCCTGGCTCAGATGGGCGGGCGGTCCCTTCCAGCTAGGGCTGGGTGCCGGCAGGCATGGCAACATCGCACGACCAGCCGATGTGTGGTGGGAATCTGAAGCGGCATGGTGGATCTCTCCGCGGTTTGCCCTGGTCGGCGCCGCCGGCGACCGGCCCACGGATCTGACTCTCGGGATGACCGGAGGGCGCTACCTGTTGCTCTCGATCCGCGCCAACCTCACAGCTCCAGCTCCACGGATTCCGCTTCCTGCTCCCGCGAGAGTATCAGCTGGCTTCCGCATCGAGCGAATCAATTCGAACGCGGTCGAATTCAGTCTCCCCGGCCGTGGAGCACACCTGGTCGAGCTGATGGGTGATTTTACCGACTGGAAGCCGGTGCCGCTGGAGTACGCTTCCTCCGGATGGTGGCGCCTCGTGCTGCCGGTGAGCAACGGAGTTCATCAGGTCAACGTGCGCTTCGATGAGGGACCATGGGAGGCGCCGCCCGGAGTGACCGCGGTAGACGATGAGTTTGGGGGAGTATCGGGACGCATCGTCGTTCAGTAGGCAGAGAACCAACCTGATTTCGAGGTCCTGGCCGCACTCGGCCGGGACCTTTCTTGTCTCTGGCACGGGGGCCAGCGTGCCCGTATCGTTCTGCACTCAGCAACCGGACCCCGGATTCGACGTGCCAGCCCAAGCCGAACAATTGCGGAGTGCCTTGAGCGACCGCTACGCCATCGAGCGCGAGCTTGGGCGAGGCGGTATGGCGACGGTGTACCTCGCGCGGGATCTCCGGCACGATCGTCCGGTCGCGCTTAAGACGCTGCACCCCGAGCTGGCCTTGAACCTCGGCAGCGACCGGTTTCTCCGGGAGATCCGTCTCACGGCGCGACTCCAACATCCCCACATCCTTACGGTGCTGGACTCGGGCGACGCGTCCGGGCTGCTCTGGTTCACCATGCCGTTCATCGACGGCGAGAGTTTACGGGCTCGACTGCTGCGCGAACACCGGCTCGAGGTGGAACCAGCGCTAAAGATCGTGCGCGAAGTGGCCGACGGGCTGGCCTACGCCCACGAGCAGGGGATCGTGCACCGCGACATCAAGCCGGAGAACATTCTCCTTTCTGGAGGGCATGCACTCCTGGCCGACTTCGGCATCGCGCGCGGATTCCGCTCCGACAACGAAACCCAGCTCACTGTCACTGGTCTCGCGGTAGGCACTCCTGCCTACATGAGTCCCGAGCAGGCCGTGGGAGAGGCGGTGGATCCCCGGAGCGACATCTACAGTCTGGCCTGTGTGCTCTACGAGATGCTGGCGGGTCAAGCACCGCACATCGGTGCGAGTGCCCAAGGAATGATCGCCGCACGGTTCACGACTCCACCCACGGGCCTGCGGCAACAGAGAGCGGATGTTCCCGAGGCGGTCGAGTCGGCGACCCTCAGGGCCCTCTCCCCCGCTCCGAATGACCGGTTCACCACGGCGACGGAGTTCTCGGCCGCATTGAGTGCGGCCCCCAAGCCGCGAGCAACCCCGATTCCCGACAAGTCCCTCGCGGTACTGCCCTTCCTCAATCTCAGTCCCGACCCGGAGAACGAGTTTTTCGCCGACGGCATGACCGAGGAGCTGATCGGCGCCCTCACCAAGGTGGACGGGCTGCACGTCGTCTCCCGGACATCTGTCTTCGCTTTCAAGGGGAGGCAACAGGACATCCGATCGATTGGCAGCCAGCTCAACGTGCGCACCGTGCTCGAAGGCAGCGTGCGACGGGCAGGGCGACGCCTGAGGGTCGCGGTGCAGCTCACCGATGTCGACAATGGTTACCATCTTTGGTCCGACAGCTTCAATCGTGAGCTGGAGGACGTGTTCGCGATCCAGGACGAAATCTCGCGGGCCATTGTAAATGCGCTGCGAGTGAGACTGTTAGGAACGGCGCCTGTACCGGCAGTCGGAGTCGCGCCGATGCGGACCCTGGTTCGGCGTGCCACCGACGACATCGAGGCCTACAGCGCTTACCTGAAGGGCCGCCATTTCTGGAACCGGCGCCACGAGGCCGACTTGCGGAAGGGCCTCGATTTCTTCCAGCAGGCCCTGGCCCGCGATCCCAACTACGCGTTGGCCCACGCCGGCATCGCCGATTCCTACGCCATCCTGGGCTTCTACTGCATGATGCCGCCAACAGAGGCGTTCCCCGCCGCAAAGGCCTCGGCGCTCAGAGCCCTCGAGATCGATCCTACCCTGGCCGAGCCGCATCCTACGCTGGCCTACTGCGCGACGTATCACGACTGGGACTGGACCGAGGCGGAGCGGGAATTCCGCACTGCGATAGAGCTGAATCCGGGGTATTCGACCGGCCACCAGTGGTACGCGAACTTCATGGCACTGATGGGACGGCAAGAAGAGTGTGTGGCCGAGTTCGAGCGGGCGGTTGCCCTGGATCCGCTGTCGGGGCTCAAGATCGCCGCGGTGGGGTGGGGCTACTACTTCGGGAGACGCTGGGACGAGTCGATCGCGCAGTCGACCCGGGCTCTGGAGCTGGATCCCACTCTGGCTGTGGCGCACTGGTGGATGGGGCTGGCGTTGGGCCAGATCGGCCAGTTCGACCGGGCTATCGCGGAATTCGAGGAGGGAGTCCACCTCTCCAACCGGAATTCGGTAGGGCTCGCGATGCTGGGGAATTGTCTGGGACGGTCCGGCCGGCTTGCAGGCGCTCGCGAGATCCTGAACGAGCTGTACGGGATCGAGCGGGAGCGATACGTCTCGTCCTATGATATCGCGGTGGTTCTGGCCGGCTTGGGAGAGGTGGATCAGGCGGTGGATCGACTCGAGCAGGGTTACAAGGAGCGGACTCACTGGATGGCGTTGCTCAAGGTAGCTCCCCAGTTGGATCCCTTGCGAGACGATCACCGGTTCAAGCGTCTGCACGAGAGCCTGAAGTTCCCCTGACCAACTCGGGCGATGACAATTCGGGTGTTCGTGCAAAATGAAGCCGGCTCGACTCG
>DATIOP010000063.1:0-27229 GCA_035472975.1 Gemmatimonadales bacterium | reverse complement strand
GGGCGGGGCGGCAGCACATACGGCTTGCGATCGACCTCTTCACTTTTTCCCAGAGTGTGTTCCGGTGCCGCAGGATCATCGTAAAACCGATTGCTTCCGCTGGCCGCGGAATCGACCAGCACATCGTCACCTTCATCCGCGAGGATTCTCAGGGTGGGGCCGCCACCGCTCCCGGATACCATCGAGCTGTCATCGCCATCTCGCAGCATGACCCGGATGTCCTTGGTCTCACTTGCGAGGAACTTTCGGCGAAACCAGGGCGTCCCGGGTGTTTCGCGGGAACCTATGGTGAGCTCGAGGCCTGACTCATCACGGGTCGCGATAGCCACATCGCTACTGTCGGTCGCGGTGACGTCAACTTCGCCCGCCAGCAGTTGATAGTACTTCCGCGCTTCCTTGGGCAGGCCGTCTCTGCGCTGGATGATCCATTCGGTCAGGCGGCTCCCGATGAGCTGCAAATGCTCCGGAGGGAGGGCGGCCACCGCGTCCTGAATCACGCTATCGCTGAGGGCAGCCGTCAATCGGCTGACGACGGCCTCCCAGTCCGACCAGGAAAGGCCGATGAGCAGGCGACGATCCAGATCGCGCCCGTTCCAGGCAGCGCCGACCGGATTGGAGTAGGCGCCCTTGAAGTCGGTGAGCTGAGGGGCGCTCTGCCGCGCGATCCACAGCAGGAACCCGTCGTACTTGGCGAAGGCCTGATCCCGATCCAAGGGAATGGCAACCCACCGTCGGGGAACCGAGTCTCCGAAGTAGGCCCAGCGCCACTGATCGCGGTGGCGATCCCAGTCCCCGATCAGCACATCGAATAACCGGGCCGTCAGAAATGCGGGCGCGTCGACCTGATCAGCCGAGGATCGTTCGAGCCGGGCATAAAGCGTGTCGGTGAGGACGATCTCGGTCGCTCCGCCCCAGTGCGCCGCGGGACCCGACCCACCGACCCGTTCTTCGAGGGTTCCCATGAGCCCGGCAAAGTCGGAGCGGAACTCCCCCATGCGTTCGTCATCGGGCAGGACGACGATGGTCGGTTCGGCGTGGAGAATTCCGGCGGCCTTGAGGAGCCGGCCCACCACCAGAGGCGCCGTCGGCAGTGCCGAGCTGGTCTGATCCCGCGCCACGCTCGCCGCGACGGTCTGCCGCAGCTCCTCGGGGAGAGCCCCCGCGGGATCCTTGTCGATCGAGCGGAAAAAGAACTGTCGCCCGTCCGTGGCCTGGAGACGAAGAGTCTTGCTCTGCTGGCCTGCGGTCCGGGACACGGCGCGTACTCCTCCCGCGTAGGTGCCCATATCCAGCACTGGAACCGTTATCGGAGTGGTCCAAACTTCGCGATACTCGCTGCCCATCAGAAACCTGTGGAACCAACCGGCGCCATACTGTTTGCCGGCCGCCTTCAGCGTCGTCTCCGGCTGAGGCTCGGGATCCTGCTGTGCGAGGATAGACCCAACCGGGAGTGTGGCACTCAGGGCAAGCATTACCACGGCGACTCCCTGCCGGATCCTCATGCCAAGCCCGCCGTCTTCAGCCGGTAAGCACGACCGACCAGTACGGCCAGCACGAACCAACAAAGCGCCAGCAGCAGGTTCACCTCCGCGAACTGAGTGACCCCAAAGCCTAGCTGCCTGGTCCCCACAAAAATCAGCAGAGCCGATAGCACATCTCCGGTCCGGACGAAGAACGAATCGATGGCCTGCTTCGCCTTGTATTTCTGTTCCCGGCTGGTCGGGAGGAACAACACGTTGCGCACCGTGTTCTGCACCGAGTAGTCGGTGGCATTCTCCGCGGTCTTGACCCAGCGCACCACCGACAGCAGTGGATAGAAGGCCAGGAATGCGTACCCCGTTACAGCGATGATTGGCAGGACCATGACCGCGACCGGCACCCCGAAATACTTGAGCAGGCGGGACACCACGAAAAGCTGGAGAAACAGGCCAAGGGCATTGACGACGAAGAAAAACTGGGAATAAAACGCGCCGATGTATTCGGCTTCAGAGAGGCCGCCGCTGGTCCCCGCCGCGATTGCCCCGGCCGCTGCACTCGCGACGGTCCGCCCCAGCAGGTATTCGCCCGTCGTGTTCACCCAGTTCAGCACCAGCATCAGGAGCGCGATGAGCAGGAGATACCGGTCACCTATGACCAGGCGGAAGGTGCCGGGTCGGGGCGGCAACCCGCTACGGGAGAGCGTTACCGCCTTCTTCTCCCCCCTGGTGACGACTTCGTACTCACCAGTCGCCGCGGGTACCGCCGCCGTGGTGAACCGGTCGGGAATCCCAGCCTCGGCGTGCTGCCGCTCCCGCGTGTCCACATGGTTGCTCAGCAGAGCGGCGAGCGCCAGTAGCCCGGCCGCGACCAGCAACAGCTGTGGAACTCCGACCAGCGGTATGAGCCGGTTGGTGAGGAGACTGCCACCCACCGCGCCAAGTGAGGCCCCGAACGCGACAATCGGAAAGAGCCGCTCACCCTGATCCTTGGTGTACAGATCATTCGCGAACGACCAGAACTGCGCCACGATCATCAGGTTGAAGATGCCGACCCAGAGAAAGAAGGGAACGCCGACCGGCACATGGGCACGTGCCAGGGCCCAGAAGACCACAAGGCATACGATGAAGAACCCGGTCACCACATTCAGCAATCGGCGACGCGGCAGGCGATCGGCCAGAGCGCCGTACGCCGGGACCAGTGCGAGGAGGAGCAGTGCCTGTCCCGCGGCAGCATAACTCTTGACCTCGGCGCCCTCACCCGAGAGGATCAGCGCCTCCCGAACCGGCTTGATGATGTAGTAGGCACACAGCAGGAGGAGCACATTGAGCGCGAGAAGGCTGGCCGTCACTCCCTCCCCCGGTCGAACATCGGTGAACAACCGAAGTGCTCGATCCAGCGGTGCGGGTTGATCCACGGTGGACGTAGTCACCCGATGCTCACCGTCACGAAACGAAGTCTGCTGTCTCGGAGGACCTGGAGAACCACCGTGTCGCCCGAATTCAGCGCCGAGAGGCTTTGCCGCAGATCCGCGACGGTGGCCACGGCGGTTCCGTTCAGGGCATAGATCACATCGCCTGGCTGCAGTCCGCCCTGCCCAGTGGTCGCGTCCGGGGTGAGAGCCGCGACGACCACTCCGCTTGGTTGCCGCAGCCCCGGGATTTGAGCCGCCAGTTCCTTGGTCATGTCGAGCCCCAGCACACCCAGCCTCGGCACGAGGTTTTTCTCGGGCGTCACCAGACTGCCCAGACGAGCCGCGTTGTCCTGTCGCTCGATCACCGGCACCCGAATGGTCTGGTGCTGGAGGCCTCGCCGCACATCGAGCGCCACGGGTTGCCCCAGAGGCTGGCGATAAAGGGTCACGTCAAACTGCCGCCCGTTCTCAACCACCTTTCCGTTCACCGATAAGACGACATCGCCGGTCTGAAGGCCGGCCTTGTCAGCGGGACCGCCTGGATACACATCGCCGATGACCACTCCCCAGTTCTGGGGGAGACGAAGGGCCGTCGCCATGCTGGGCGTTATCGTCTGGGCGAAGACCCCGATCTCACCCCGGCGGACTCGGCCGTACTGCCGCAGCTGGTCAACCACGTGGCGGACGATGTTGCTGGGGGCCGCGAAACCGATCCCTTCGCTGCCGCCCGACTGGCTGAGGATGAGGGTGTTGATGCCAGCCACGGTTCCATCGGCCGTCACCAGTGGTCCTCCACTGTTGCCCGGATTGATCGGGGTGTCGGTCTGGATATAGACCATCCGATCGTCTTCCTGAAGCTGTCGGCCCACCGCGCTCACGACACCCATCGTCACGGTGCTGGCCAGCCCGAGCGGGCTGCCCAATGCGAGGACCAATTCGCCAGCCTCGAGCGAGTCGGAATCAGCGAGGCGGGCGACGGGAAGTCCGGTGGCTGGAACCTTGAGAACGGCGAGGTCGGTCTCGCGGTCGATTCCAACCAGCTCCCCCTGGAGCTCGCGAGCGGGACCAGCCACCAGGGATCTCCCCGGGGCGTCGGGTGCGGCCGGAGTGGCCAGCGCGACAGTGAAGCGGCGCCCGCCCTCGACCACATGCGCATTGGTGACGATGTAGCCGTCCGGGCTGAGGATGACGCCAGAGCCAGTCTGTTGCTGGTTGCCCAGAAAGGCCGTGCCGCTCTTCTGGCCCAAAGGTCCCCAGGCGGTCACTCGAATCTGCACCACGGCGGGTTGCACCTGGGAGGCGACGTGTGCGAGATCCCGACTCAGGGCTCGCAGGTCATGCTGGGCTGGGAGCGCGTTGGGCCACGCAAGCAACGCCAGCAGGGCAGCGAGCCTCGCCAGCGCAGAGAGGTGCAGGTCAGCGCGCCCCACTGGCCTGCTCGACCGCGTCCGGTTCGGAGGTGAGGGCCGGCATCAGGCGCATATCACAATCGACACACTCTTCGCTGAAGGCGTTGAGCGGCCGATGCCTCTCCCACCAGTGTGCCGCCCGCTCTTCATCCCAGGCTGCTGCCGGTACTGCGGCCCGGAGCCGCGCCGCCAGCTCTCTCGCCGACTGTGGACGGTCCTGGGGACGCTTCGCCAGGCAGGAGAGGATCACCTCGTCGAAGGCTGCGGGCAGCTCGATCTCGGTCCGGCGGGATGGGGCGATTGGCGTTTCGTTGGCGTGCTTCAGCATCATCGCCACCGCGGAGGGCGCGTCGAAGACCAGCTTGCCGGTCACCAGCCAGTAGGCGACGCAGCCAAGAGCGTAGATGTCCGCCCGGTGATCTACCTGAGTTCCCAGTACCGTTTCCGGCGCGATGTACGCGGGGGTCCCCGCCGTCGTATTGGGGGCCGTCAGCAGCGACTGGCCCGGATCCGAGCTCTCGGCCTTCACCAACCCGAAATCGAGCACTTTGACGAAATCAAGCTCGAGGCCGAGCCGACATGTAAAGATGTTTCCCGACTTGATATCGCGGTGAACCAGCCCGCTGGCATGGGCTTCTTCGAGCGACGCACAGGCCTGCTCCAGGAGATAGACCGCCCGCTCGACAGGCACGGGGCCGAACGTCTGCACCAGTCGCTCCAGGTCCAGGCCGTCGAGCAATTCCATCACGAGGAAGAAGGTGCCGTCTTCCGACACGCCGAAGTCGTAGAGGCTGATCGTGTGAGGCGATTTCAGCGAGGCGGTCGCCTGGGCCTCTCGCCGGAATCGCTCCAGAATGAGCCGGGCCCCCGCGGCGCTGGTGCTACCGAGTACCTCCTGCCGGATGAGCTTGATGGCGGCGGGCCGGGCGAGCGTATGATGCGAGGCGCGATACACCTCGCCCATTCCCCCCTTCCCCAGCACTTCCTCGAGGTGGTAGCTCCCCAACTCGCGGGCCTTGTTGACCTGCTGTCCCAGCCGTCGAATGACCTTTGCCGGTACGACGGCGATCGCGGCCGCGACGTAGTTGGGCAGGAAGGCCCACATGTAGTTGAAGAGCGTGGCATTGACTTCGTGCCCACGAAGCGTCGAAATCCACACGGCAAGTGGCCCCATGCTTGCCGCCAGCAATCCGGTAATGAGCGTTTTCCGCGGGGTATTGGGGACGATCGATGGGTAGACCACGATTCCCACGATGATCCATGACGGGTTGGGCGTGGTGACGTGCGGCTCCCACTGCTCAATCAACCCCACCAGCAATGACGTAAGGACCAGGTACCCGGAACCCAAGTCCAGCAAGAGCTCCTGCCTTAAGCCCTTAACACGGGCCAGGTAGGCCATGAGCAGGGAGGCAGCCAGGCCGATTCCCGCAATGAGGTTCCCCGGCATGGGCCAGACCGGGTAGTAGAGCATGGTCACCCCGAGAATCCGGGCGACGACGTTGTTCATGAAGAGGGCAAACGCCCACAGGGCCGCGAAAGCCACGCTGGCCGCCCAGACCCGTTGGCAGGTCTGGTAAAAGACATCGCTGGGCATGCTCCTGCTCAGGCCGGTAGTCCCCGCGGCGAGAGCGGGGGTGGATGGACGGCGCTGGATGGTGCGAGGTGCGGCCATGTTACCCCGGAGAACTGACGTGCTTGGCTTCCTGAACGTAGCCTTTCCCGGGCCATGATGTAACCGCCTCCCCGGGGGGGAAACGACAACGCCCCCGGTGGGGTTTCCGGGGGCATTGCCAATCCCTTAGCGGCGGCTGCAGCTAGTGAGTGCCCGTCGTATCGACAGTAAGCGAGAATCCGTTTTTGTCCGCCTGGAGACGTACGACCGCGCGCCCGTCCTTGCCATTCACCAGCAGGAACGCGCCGTTGCTGTCGGCCTTCAGATGCAGCAGCTCGCCTTTATCACTCTTGGCACTCACGCGAACGGGACCGTTGAAATCGGCGTCGGCCGAAAACCGGTCGCCTTTTTGGAGTTGAGCCACGACTTTGCTTCCGGCCAGAACGGGGCGCTCGAGCCCCGAAGGCTGGAACACGATCGAGCCGACCTCCTGCCAACCACTCTCACCCTTCGCGGCACAACGGAAACCTTCCTCGAATTCGAAGTCATCACCTCCGGCCGGCACCAGCTGACATTCCTTCAGCTGGGACAGGTCCGCATCAGAGTCGAGGGCTACGGTGAAGGTGAAGCGAGCGAGATCCTGGTCTCCGGGACGGTGAATCGACATGTGGTTCACGGTGCCCCGGCGCTGCCCGTCCAGAACGAAAGGAATGTCCGCCTGCAGCTCGGCGGTCGCGACATGGAGCGGGCGGGTCACGCGGGTCAGCGCCTCTTTCATTGAGCTCTTGGCGTCCTTGACGACGGTAAGGAGCAGCATGCCGACCAGAAAGACGCCGAGGGCGCCGAGGCCGATTTTGGTCCACAGGGTACGCATGGGAGACCTCCGGGGAAGGGACCGACGAGGCAATGTTGCCTCTACGACCTCCGCGAAGGATCGGTTTCAGAATGGGACATAGCCAGACCGGCCATTGGGGAGGAGCCTGGAGGGAAAAGCCAACGGGCGGAGGATATCCCCCGCCCGCTGACGATGCCTGTTGGATCCGGCGGTTACTGGACCGCGTTCACCATGTCAAAGATCGGGAGGTACATGGCGACCACCATGCCGCCCACGATGACGCCGAGGACGACGATCATGATCGGCTCCATCAGGGAGAGCAGCGCTCCGACCGCGACGTCAACCTCGTCGTCGTAGAAGTCGGCGATCTTGGAGAGCATCTCGTCCAGGCCGCCGGTCTGTTCACCGACGGCGATCATCGAGATCACCATCGGGGGGAAGACCTTGGACTTCTCGAGCGGGGCCGCAATCGTCTCACCGCCGGCGATCGACTGCCGGGAGGCCATCACTGCGTCGTGGATGACCCGGTTGCCGGCCGTCTTGGCCGTGATCTCCAGTCCATCCAGGATGCTCACGCCGGAGCTGATCAGGGTGCCCAGGGTCCGGGTGAAGCGGGACACGGCCGACTTCCGGAGCAGGTCGCCCAGGACCGGGGCGTTGAGCAGCATCTGGTCGATCCGCTTCCTGCCGTCGTCGGTGGCGTAGTACTTACGGATTCCGAAGACCGACAAACCGATGACCAGGAGGATCACCCACCAGTAGTTGATGAGCAGCTGGGACGCGCCGATCACAATACGGGTCGGCAGCGGCAGCTCCAGGTTCACCGAGGCAAACATCGCCTGGAAGGTCGGGATCACGAAGATGAGCAGCACCGCGACCGCGACCGCGGCGACGGTGAAGATCACGCCCGGGTAGACCATCGCGCCCTTCACCTTGCGGACCAGGGCGTCGTTCTTTTCCAGGAACGTGGCCAGACGCAGCAGAATGGTGTCCAGAATACCACCGGCCTCACCGGCCGCGACCATGTTTACGTAGAGGCCGGTGAACGCCTTGGGATGCTTGGAGAAGGCGTCGGCAAGCGTGTGCCCGCTTTCCACGTCGTACACCACCGCGCGGGTGACCTCGGCCAGAGCGGGATTCTCGGTCTGCTTCGCGAGAATGTCCAGCGACTGGACCAGCGGCAGACCGGCATTGATCATCGTCGCGAACTGCCGGGTGAAGATGACGATGTCGCGGGTGGAGACGCTTTTCCGCTTGAGGCTGAAGCTGATCTGCTTCGGCTGCTCGCGGATGTTCACCATCATCATCTTCTGCTGCTTGAGGTGCTTTACGACGTCGTCTTTCGACGGCACGTCAAGCTGGCCCTTCATGATCTGGCCGTTAGCAGGGTTTCGCGCGGTGTACTCGTAGACTGGCATGAGGGAGCCCCCTGGTTAGCGCCGACCGGCCGGCTTGGCTGACTTTTCGACCGTCCCCATCTCCTGCTCCTCGAGCGGCGTCTCGCCGCACATCCGGAGGAGCTCGTTCGGATCGCTCGAGGCCCGGAGACATTCCTCGAGAGTGACCTCACGGCTGGTGTGCAGCTGGAAGAGCGAATCGTTCATCGTCTGCATGCCGTGCTTCTTGCCCGACTGCAGCGCGGAGTAGATCTGGTGGACTTTGTCGTCGCGGATCAGCGCCCGGATGGCCGGGGTGCAAACCATGATCTCGGAGGCCATGGCGCGGCCCCGCCCCTTCGCCTTCTGCAGCAGGGTCTGGGTCACGACCCCTTCCAGCACGAAGGCCAGCTGGGCCCGCACCTGTTGCTGCTGATTCGAGGGAAACACGTCGATGATACGGTTGATGGACTCCGCCGCCGAGTTGGTGTGCAGCGTCGCCAGAGCCAGGTGACCGGTCTCCGCGATGGTAAGCGTGGCGGCGATCGTTTCCAGGTCCCGCATTTCGCCCACGAGCAGCACGTCGGGATCTTCGCGAAGGGCGTACTTCAGCGCGTTGGCGAAACTCTTGGTATCGGTGCCCACTTCGCGCTGATTGATGATGCAGCTCTGGTGACGGTGGATGAACTCGATCGGATCTTCCACCGTGATGATGTGGCCCTTCCGCTCCTTATTGATCTTGTCGAGGATCGCAGCCAGCGTGGTGGACTTACCCGAGCCGGTCGGCCCGGTCACCAGGATCAGGCCCCGGGGTTTCTCCGCCAGCTTGGAGAGAATCGGGGGGAGGCCCAAGTCCTGGAAGGTCCGCACATTGAAGGGAATCATGCGGATAACCATGGCCACACAGCCGCGCTGCTTGAACACGTTGCCGCGGAATCGGGCAAGGTTCTGAATGCCGAACGAGAAGTCCAGCTCGTCTTCGGTCTCGAATCGCTTCTTCTGGTTTTCGGTGAGGACCGAATAGGCGAGCGACAGGGTGTCCTTGGGCGTCAGCACTTCGGTCGCGGAGGCGTTGGTCATGTCTCCGTCCACCCGGAGCTTGGCCCGCTCGCCCGCCGTGACGTGGAGGTCCGACGCCTCCTTCTCGATCATCTCCTCGAGCAGCGCGCGCAGATTAATCGTCATCCGGCTGTCTCCTTGATGACCTCTTCCAGCGTGGTCACTCCCCGTTCGATCTTCTTGAGTCCATCCATACGGAGGGTGAGCATCCCCTCGATTACCGCCTGATCCCTGAGCTCAGCCACCGAGGCCCCTCGCAGAATGCCACGCCTGAGGTCGGGTGAGAGAGCCATGACCTCATAAAGGCCCGCGCGCCCTTTATAGCCCGTACCATTGCAGGTGTCACACCCAGAGCCCTTTTGGAAGGGCAAGTTCCGGACCTTCTCTATATCCTCGTCTAGAGACTTGAGTTCCACATCGTTATAGGTATGCGGGCCCTTGCAGTCCCTGCAGATACGCCGTACCAGCCGCTGGGCAACAACCAGATTGACGGCACTGGCCACATTGAACGCCTCGATCCCCATGTCGATCATGCGGGTGATCGTGCTGGGTGCGTCATTGGTGTGCAAAGTGGAGAGCACCAGGTGCCCCGTGAGGGCGGCCTTGATCGCGATGCCGCCGGTCTCCAGGTCCCGGATCTCCCCGATCATGATGATGTTGGGATCCTGCCGCAGGAATGCCTTCAGCGCCGCCGCAAAGGTGAGCCCGATCTCGTTGCGGACCAGGACCTGGTTGATCCCCATCAGGTTGTACTCGACCGGGTCCTCCGCCGTCATGATGTTGGTCTCGATGGTATTGACCCGGGACAACGCGGAGTAAAGCGTGGTCGTCTTCCCCGAACCGGTCGGCCCCGTGACCAGTACCATGCCGTACGGATTCAGAATCGCCTTCATCAAGTCCGCCTCGGCCTTGGCCTCGAAGCCGAACTTGCTGAGATCGAGGGTCAGGTTCCCTTTGTCGAGAATTCGCATCACGATCTTCTCGCCGAAGAGCACCGGCAGGGTGGATACCCGGAAGTCGATGACCCGGTTGCCCATTTTCAGCTTGAGGCGGCCGTCCTGCGGCACCCGCCGCTCCGCGATATTGAGCTGGGAGAGAATCTTGACGCGCGAGGTGAGCGCGGCCTTCATCTTCACCGGCGGCTTCATCACTTCGAGCAGCGCGCCGTCGATGCGGTAACGCACCCGGATTTCGTGCTCGAACGGCTCGATGTGAATGTCCGACGCACCCCGCTTGACCGCGTCCGTCAGGACGCCGTTGATCAGCTTCACGACCGGCGCATCGTTGATCTGCGCCTGGGTCGCGGCCTCCTCCTCCATGTCCTCCACCACCTCGACATCCGTATCACCCATGTCCTCCATGTCCTTGAGCAGCGTCTGCAGCTGCTGATCGGAGGACTCGTAATGCTTTTCCAGGAGATTGCGGAGGGTGTATTCGCCGGCGATGACCGGGAACAGGTCGTACCGGGTGATGAACTTCAGGTCGTCGAGCACCCCGGTGTTGGTGGGGTCCGCCATGGCGACGGTTAGGGTGCGTCCTTCGCGCTTGAGCGGGAGAAGGATGTGTTTAAGCGCGAAGTCGCCGGGGACCATCTTGAGAATCTTCGGGTCCACCTCGAAGCGGCTAAGGTCCACCGCAGGCATCCGATACTGGCGGGCCAGGACCTTGGTAACCTCGAGCTCCTGAACCAAGCCCAGTTTGACCAGGACGTAGCCCAGCCGGTGTCCGGTGGACTTCTGCTCGCTCAGGGCTGCCGAGAGTTGCTCACGTGTGATGAGCCCTTCGCGGATGAGTATGTCACCCAGCCGATCGTTGCTGGCCGCAGCTGTCGCCATCGCGCCAAGATTCGGATTGTGAGGAATGACAACGGTTTAGGGCACTTCCTCTTAAGCTAGATACGGGGGAGGGGGTGTCAAGTCGTGTGCCACGCAGGAAAGACCTTGCCCGCTGGCAGAATTCCTACTGGACTGCCAAGGATTCTCGCACCTTCGCCAAGGTGGCCGGTCCGATTCCTCCCACCTTGAGCAGATCGTCTACGCTGCCAAATGATCCGTGCCGGTTGCGATAGGCGACGATCCGACCGGCCATGTATGGGCCGATTCCGGCGAGACGCTCGAAGGTCGCGGAGTCCGCCGCGTTGATGTTGATGGTCGCTCGGTGAGGAACCGAGGGTTCGACCGTTGGTCGTCCGGAAAACACGACATGAGGCGAAAGGACTGCCAGAAGACCCGGACCGACTCCCGGCACGCGATCGAGTCCTTGAAGACTCCCGAAGGGTCCGCGGACATCTCGGTCGGCTTTGATGGTCTTGGCCAGGGTGCGTCCCACTCGAGGTAACCTGGCGATGTCATCCACCGAGGCCTTGTCCAGATCGATTTTCTCGCCCACCGCGAGCGGCCGGTCGAGACTCATTGATCGCTGGCGCTGAGCGGCAAGTGCTTGACTGGAGTCCGGAGGAAGAAGGACCAAGCCACCGGGTGCGGTATCGGGACGATTCCACCAGACCCGAATGCCCTGCCCTGCCAGGGCGAGTCCCAGAAGAAGAAGGACGGCGCGGCGCTCGGGAGGCATGCGCCCACCGTAATACCAGGCCGGCTGTGAAGCGTACTTCAGGCAACGCGATCGGATCCAAAAAAACGCCGGCTACTTCTCCGCTTTCCTTACCAAGGCCATCCCCACGTCGCCCACGACCTGAAGAGACTGGGCGCTGACCTTGTCCAGAGTGTCCGCGGGAGTGTGCCAGTAAAGGCGTTCCACGCTGTCGGGATAAGCGAAATCGACGACGTCGATGGCTCGGATGCCCACCTTCTGCAGCTCCACGTGATCGTCGATCAGGGTCGGCCCGAGACCGGGAGAGTAGACGAAGACGCTGCCGTGCCCGATTTCCCTCGCCGTATTCCAGACCAGCTCTACGACTTCCGGGGCGGCGAGCAGCGACTGTCCTTCGGGCAGCAGCTTGAGATCCTTGTCTGCGACGAGGTCGAAGAGCACGGCGTAGAGCGGGAGCTGGCCGGGCTCCAGGTGCCGGGCGTAATAGCGCGAGCCGATGAGAACGTCGTCCTTCTCCTTCTCGAAATCGCCGTAGTCCTCGCCATCCACAAACAGCAGGTCTACGCCCACGCCTTTGGGTGGGGACTTCTTCAGGGCGTCCGCCATCCCCATCAGCACGGAGACGCCGGAGGCGCCATCGTTGGCTCCGGGAACCGGCGTGCGGGGACCGTTGTACTTCGGGTTGTCCGAGCGAGGCCTGGTGTCCCAGTGGGCCAGGAAGAGGAGCCGATCGCGGGAGCCGGGATTGAACCGCGCTATGAGATTGGTGAGCGGCAGCGTGTCACCTTTCTGGGTGACGTGTTTCCACTTCTGTACGACTACCGTATCGGCACGCTGGCGGAGCAGCGAATCCATCCAGGCAGCCTGTGCTTCGTGGGGGGGAGTCCCGGGGATTCGGTAGCCGAAACCGACTTGGCGCTGGAGGTAAGTGAAGGCGGTAGCGCCGTCGAACTCGTGGGGCGGTATGTCGGCCTTCGGCGAGCAGGCGAAGAAGCCGAGTGCAAGGAGTTGGAGGTGGCGGATGGTCATGGGGTAGTGGTGGATGGTCCGTGTCAATGGTCGATGGTCAATAGTCGATAGTCAATGGACGTCGGTCGTGAGTCTCGAGTCCCAAGAACTCGGGCACCAAGACCCACGAAATTGACCATCGACTATCGACTATCGACTATCGCCTTTCGACCGCTACCGATAATCTCCGGCGAACAACGACAGCTGCACCGAGGCCGTGATAATCATCTGGCTGAACTTCCGGTTGATGTGCCGCGCCTCGTTGACCGAATAGGAGAACTGCAGTCCGGCCGACAGCGTCTGCATGACATCGGTATCAAGGCCGGCCCGGAGCTCCTGCCGCCGGGTATCCGATGTGACCTCGCATTCAGACACACTCGGTCGATCGAGACAGGTGATCGCCTTGGACCAGAGCGCAGTGAGCGAGGAGCGCGCAACCTTCTTCTGGCGGTTGATCCGGAACGGGAGGGAGAAAGAATAGTTCAGGCTTCCGTTAATGTCATCCTGGTTCAGGCGATTGAGGTTTCCATTATTCTCCGATTCCTGGTCCAGCATGTTGTACGCGACCGTGAGGGCCACACCATTGGTGAACCCGAGCTGGAGATCGGGCGTGACCGAAGAGGACTTGGTGGAGCTCACCGTCGGTGCGGCACCGATAGCGCCCGGCAACGTGGTTACGCCCTCCCTCACCCGGAAAGCCGTTCCCAGGCCGACCAGAGAGAACGGTCCGTTCCGCAGTGTGCGAGTCCACCGAACGCTGCCGCTGGGCCATTCTCGCTGCAGGCTCTCGGTGTTGAGATAGCGGCCGACGATCTGCTGGAAGCGGTTCAACCGGATTCGGGAGTAGGTGAGTTGCGCACTGATCCCAAACGGCAGGTCCGCACCGCCGCTGAATGACGTGGTGCGCGTCTCGGTGGCGCCGATTGCGTTCTCGCCCTCCTGGTTCAGAAAGGCGTCCAACCCGCCCAGCGCCAGCATGTATGACAGATTCGGATCAAAGGCGGCGAGATCGTACGTCGAGGTGTGCCCCAGGCGGTCGCTCAAATCGAAGGGACGAGCCCGTCGCGCCAGCCGGCCTATGGACGTACTATCTCCGAAGATCCCCGCCAGAATTCCGCCCAGGTCAATTCCGACTCCAATCTCGTTCTGCCGGCTGTTGTTGAGCGTCTGGGGGAGAATGAAGGCGCCGGCGGTGTCATCGATTTCCCGGACCGGATCGCGGCTGGTCAGACTCCGGGAGAGCACGAAGGTGCTGCCGCTGATCAGGCGGGGCCGCAGCCAGGACGTGATCCTCGGGGTAAGCCCGAACGTCGTGGTGAGGGTTCGGTCGCGCTCGACTCCAACATCGATGCCCAGGAACTGCTTCCTCGAGTCGCCGACCAGTCGGCCGAGCGAGGTCGAATCGGGATAGTCACGAAGATCCCGGGTGCTGGCGAGGTCTCCCGAGAGCCGGAGCATTCCGAGCGGCTGCCAGGTCATGCCGGCGGAGTTGCGCCATAGGTCGGTGATCGACTGGAGCACCGGAAGCAGCGAGTCCGACGTCCTTTCCACCGGCACTCCAAACGAGGTGAGTTGCGACTCGTTCTTGAGCAATCCGCTGGAGAGGCGCACCGAGGCCGGCGCCAGATTCACGAAGGGGCGGCGCAGCCCCTCTCCGCCCTGACTGTTCTTGAGGAACCCGGGCAAATGGTCCACCAGACCTCCGAGATTGAGACCAAACCCGCCTCGTCCAGGAATCAGCGCATAGGTCGCGTTGTATGCCCGGGCGTTGGAGGTGGCGGAGGACAGCTCGGTCTGGCTCCGGCCGTCGGTAAGGGCGGCGTTGAGGGACAGCGGGTCGAGAAACCCGCGCACCCACCACGTACGGCCGCGTGTCGCTCGCCGCAGGGATACGGTCCAGGCCAGCGTCCAGCTCTCCGGCTTGCGGAGGTTGGTGAGGTCGGAGCCCCGGATGTCGGTACCGGTCAGCAGTTCGGGGTTGGTGCCGCTCCGGACATACGACACACCAAACGGCATCGCGATGCCGAGTGAGGTGGGAAGGAACCGCTCGAGTCGCAGCGAGCTTGCCGCGGTGAGTACGCCGGTCGTGCGGTAACTCGGATCCTGACCCAGCTGTTGGAAGAATCCATCCTGCCAGACGTACCCAAGACTGAAGTCCCCAACGTCGGACGCCGTGAGGTGCGCATCGAGCGCCATGGCAGTGCCGAGATTCGATACCGGCTCCACCAGTCGAATGTCATCGATCCAGACTTCCGCGCTGTCAGTGCTGGCGTTGGACCCCACTCTGACAATTCCCGCGGCAAGTTCCTGGACAGCGGCAAGGTTCGGTGGACTCACATCGGGATCACCGACGTGAACGAGGTAGCCGTTGTTGTTGCAAAGCACGTACGCGGTGGAAATCGTATCGCCGCCGCAGGCGACGCGAATCGCGCTATCGGGCGGAAGGCCCTGGAGCCGGCGCGACTCGATCTGCGCCCGCATGTTGCGGAAGACCTCCAGGTTGACGGCGATCTCCGGCAACCATGTCGTAGTGGATGAGCGGGTCCGGTATTCATAGAAGTTCCGGCTGTCGCTGCCCAGACGGATGTAGGCCTCGTAATCGCCTTCGAGCCAGCCATCCCCCGAACCGCGGGCCCACACTCTGAGCTCCCGATAGCCCAGCACGTTCTGGGGGCCGCTGGGGAACCGGAAGTACGCCTCGGCGCGTTGCCCCTGGGTGAACCGGCTGGCCACGATCCGAAGTGAGCGCTCGTTGATCTGCTGCCCAAACTCGTTAACCGTGCCGCCCTTGCTGGAAGTAGTTCCGTTGACACCCGGCGGCGAGACGTATCCCAGCTCGCTGTTCTCGGTGGAGATGGTAGAGGCAACGACCTCTCCGATCGGCGCCCCGGTCGCTCCCTGGATGCTTGCAATAGGCGATTCGGCCCGGCGGACCCAGGGAGCACCCAGAAAGCGCATGCGGCCGAGCGCGAAGCGGGCGACGATATCCGAGCCCCCCTGATCGGGATCGGCCACTACGGTCAAGCGCAGGTGCTGAATCAACCTGATGTTGGGGGTGCCCAGCTCGAACTCCGGCCGGCGGAGCGGAATTCGGTAGAGCTTCCACCCCGCGATCGAATCGGCGGCGAATACCCCGTTCCGCACGAAGTACTTGGGATCGGTGACGTCCACCACCCAGCGGAAAACGTTCTCGGCGGGGCCCGTGGCGTTGAGGAAGTTGTCGTTGTTCAAGTCTTCCGTGTCGAGCAACCCGTTGCCGTTGGTACAGCGGGCGCCCAGGTCGCCCCAGCGGTAGACCGGGACACTGTTGCTCAGCACTCGCTGACAGAGCGCCGGATTCAGGACCGGCCCCGAGGCAGAGAAGATCGTGTCCGGCCGGTCGGAGAGGATCCCGATGTCATCTACTTCGGCGTTGAAGATGCCGGTCGGCTCGCGCTCGGTATTGAGCAGGTTTATTCCGTCGTACCTCCTCCCGGTGAAGGTCGAGTCGACGTGGACACTATCGGGCGCCAACGCGAGCGCATCCTCATTCACGCTGCCCAGGTCGACTAAGATCTGGACGTGGGCGGAATCCGCCGTCCGGGGATTGCCCTGGAAGACCCAGAACTCGAGAAACTCGTTCTTGGAAAGATCGACCCCGGTGCTGCTCAGGGCGGAAACCATTGAACGCCAGCGGGGACGGTTGGGCCGAGCCGGCAGTGACCAGAGGGAGTGATTGTTCTGCTGGACGATGCCGCCCGCCGTATCGGCATGCAGCGTGGTATACAGCACCGTCTCCAGCTGATCCGCGGAACCAGCCACCTGGATGCTGGGATCAATGTCCCTGGCACGCAGCTCCACGACACCGCCGGTGCCGTTGGGGATCAGATTCTGCCAGGTCATCTGGACGGCATCGGCGCTGTCGAACGCGGCGCCGACCACCTGCGTTACACCATCGGCGAACTGCGGCTTGCTGGAGAACTCCCACAAGTTCTCCCTGAGTGAGACGGGTACTCCGTTGTCGCCCTCGAACTCCTCCAGGTAGGCCTGTCCTGACCGGTTGGGATCCGGCCGCGTCACGGCGAACTCGGCGTTGACGTCCAACCGAGAGGGCGCGACGGCGGGGCTCGACGTGAGCTTGTTGAAGAAGCGAGTTACCGCGTCCGGTTTGAAGCGCAGGTCGGTGCTGATCCCGCCCACCATGTTCGCGCTAGCCTCGAAGCCCAGCTGAGGACGATTGAAAGCGGATTGCTCCACCTGGTAGATGCCGATCAGGTTGATCCCGCCGGTCTGACCGAGAGAGTAGCGACTGGCCACACCGTAGATCGAAGTCGGAGCAATGGCGAAGATGCCGCGCTCCTCGAATCGGGCGGTGACCTGGGTGGTTCCCGCGGTCCCAAACAACCCATCGGGATCAAGGAAGGTGATCTGGCCAACGTCGTAGGAGATGTTGTAGTCCACACCCCGCTCGAGCACCCGGCCATTCACAATGAGCTGCTCACTCCCGTCGCGGATCTGGAGCGCGTCGAGGTCAAGCGTGCTCCGGTCTCCGGTGCTGCTGGCGTTGTACTGCAGGCGCAGGACGAACTTTGCCGGAGGGCCCTCCTGAAAGAGCAGGTAGATCGGCGTCTTATAGAGCGAGTCCGACACCTCGGACAGGTTCAGCTTTGTACTGTCGGCGAAGGGAATCAGCGTGGGGAAGATGATGTACGCTTCCTTCACCGTCTGGTCGGCCGCCGCATCCCGGACTCGGGGGAACGGCCGGTCCTGAAGATTGAAGAGAGTCGGATCGCTGGATGTCGAGAGCCCCAGTTGGGAGAGGTAGGTGGGCTGCGCACCCGGCTTGAGAGGCCGCTCCGACTGGTTCAGCGTGATGGTCAGCTTGAGTGAGGTAGGATCCAGGTCGGTGCCAGCCACCCGGTAGACTTGCCGCATCTCATGCCGGAACGTCGGCTTGGTCGCATCCACCTTCGGCTCGACGATGAGCCGAAGGGTATCCCGGGCCGCTCCGCCTGGAGGCGGGGGATTGTCCCGGGCCGGAAAGGTGCCCACCTGCCCCGCCGGCGTCGTGTAGCTGACGGCCAGATAGTCGTTCCGGTCCAGCCTGGTGCCCAGCGCAAACCAAAGCCCCGAGCCATCCAGATAGTAGTCGACCCCTTGAATGAGGAGCTCCCAGATCGCGTTCACCCGCTGGGTGGTATCTGCGCCGAGGGCGATGGCGGTTATGCCACCCAGGTTGGGGTTGGTGCCGTTGTGGGTCGCGGAAGGACGGTACCGGTAGATCCTGACCTGCACCGGCTGGCTCGGCGCCGGCGCCTGTGCCGGATTCAAGGTGAGAATGTCCAGCGCGGGATACCCAGGGAGCAGCTTGGGATCCACCACCCAGAAGAACCTTCCGCTCTCGAAGTCGAGATCCCGGAGCAGCCGGTCCTGGGGCTGCACCGTGGTGGCGCCTACCGTATAGGTTCGCTCGGCGACCTGACTCCCCTTCTGCGTTGCGGCGATGGTCTGGAGCTGGAGGGCTCCCACCTCGAAGGTCGCGTTGACTCCGAAGTTGTTGGCGGGGATCGAGGCAGTAATGAAGCGCGAGGCGGGCGGGCGGAATGTTACCGTGCCGACTTCGACCCGTCGCACAATTTCGTCGGGGAGCCCCTCGTAATAGATCTGAAAGTTGTTCTTGGCGTTGAAGTCGCGTGAGGTGTCATAGTCCACATCGACGTGGAGCCGGCGAGCGAGGAGCCCGCCCGAGACGATACTGAGCTCGGTGTCGAAACGCGGAGCCTTGAATCCTCCCGAGCAGCCCGAATTGGGGTCGAGCAGCTCAAACGGCGTGCACCGTTCGTTCTTGAGCCGTTCGGTCCGGATTTCCAGCCTGGCATTACCATCGATGGTAAGGTCCACGTACTTGCGAGAGATCCCGATCAACCCCTTTTCGTTGCGGAGCGAATCGGCCTCCATTTGATCCATGGCCTTCTGGCCATAGACCTCCCTCAGACGGTGGGCAGTCAGCTCGGACACCCGGTTCGAATCCACCGCTGCGCGCAGGTCCGTTTCCCACGCCTCGCCGGCTTGGCCGGGCAGGGTCCGACGTCCCCCATACCAGGGGTTTCGCAGGGTTGGGGGCTCCTGGAGAGTGAGTTCGGGCTCATGAAAGCGCAGCCACTGCGGGATAGGAGGGACGGTATCGTCCGTCGACTGCGGGACGGTATCCACCCGCGCCGGCGGAAGGGTATCCGCCCGAGCTGGCTGCAACGTATCCACCTGCGCAGCCATCCTTCCGGGCAGGGCCAGCAGGATGGTCAGGGCGAAGAGATTACGCGCCACTCGTAGAGAATTGACCGGGGGCGAAATGGCGAAGTCGGGCTTGAAGGAGAGGGACACCGGCAATATAATGACCGTTGGAACTCCTTACAACTCGGAGACTTAGCTCACTGTGCGACTGCTAGACCGGTACCTGCTTCGGCAACTTCTTCCCCCGCTCCTCTTCGCCTTTACCGCGATGACGAGCATCATGCTGCTCAACCAGGTGGCCCGACGCTTCGGCCAACTGGTGGGAAAGGGCTTGCCTTGGACGGTGATCGGCGAGGTGTTTCTCCTCTGCCTGCCTTTCATCATCGCGATGACCCTGCCGATGGCGGTCTTGATCGCGATGCTCTACAGCTACAGCCATCTGGCCGCGGACAGCGAGATCACCGCGATGCGGGCAAGCGGGGTCAGTGTGCTGCAAATGCTGCGACCCGCCCTGCTCGCCGGAAGCATCCTTGCAATGGTGAACTTCTGGTTCACCGACCAGATCTTGCCGGACAGCAACGCCAAACTGCGCAACCTGCTGATCAACATTCAGCGCAAGAAGCCCACGCTCGAGATGCGGGAGCAGGTAATCAACGAAATCCCACCCTCGGGGCTTTTCCTGCGAGCTAGCCGGATCGATCCCAACACGGGCCGCCTGCGGAATGTGACGATCTACGACATGGCGGCCACCGACGGGCGCCGCATCATCTACGCGGACAGCGGAGTGATGGGGTTTTCATCCGACGCCACTGATCTCACCCTGCGGCTCTTCGACGGCTCCATTCACGCGTTCAAGGCGACCGAACCCAATCTCATGCAGGTGACTGATTTCTCGGTAAATAACATCCTCGTCAAAGACGTGTCTAACCGGCTCGACCTGGAAAGCAGCGACGGGGTCCGCGGCGACCGGGAAATGAGCACCTGTGAGATGATGGACGTCGTCTGGGAGGCGGACTACGAGACCCAGTTGAGCAATCAGCGCCGCGCCACGGCACTGCAGAAAGACCTTCGCGCGCTGATGGGACTGGAACCGCCGCCTCCGCTGACCGCCCCACCCGCGCCCCGGCCAAAGGGCTACTGTCGCGTATTCCGCCGAGTGGGAGGCTGGCTCAAGTCTGAGACGGTTGGGAAAGATTCGTCTACACAGGTCGCGGCCCCAGTCGACAACATGGCGCCGAAACCGGGCAGCGACCGACCTCTGGTCACGTCGCTGAAGACCGGATTTCCGCAGCCGGCGCGTCTGGCTTCCACTCTGCGACGGCCAATCCCGCTGACTCAGTGGGGAGAAATATCGGCCGCGCTGGACGAAGGTCGTACTTCGTCGCTTCGAGCCGACCAGTATGAAGTCGAGGTCCACAAGAAGTGGGCAATCAGTGCCGCCTGTCTGGTATTCGCCATCGTGGGCATCCCCATGGCCCTTCGATTCCCCCGGGGCGGGATGGGTCTCGTCATCGGCGGCGGGCTGTTCGTCTTCTCGATCTACTACGTCGGGTTGATCGCCGGTGAAGGCCTGGGAAACAAGGACATCGTTTCGCCGGCCACGGCGATGTGGGCGCCGAACATCATCTTCGCGGTGCTCGGCATCTTCGGCATCTACCGGGTGAGCCGGGAGTCGGGATCCACCCGCGGCGGCGACCTTGCCGACCTGTGGGAGTCGCTGACCGGACGATTCCGCCGGAAGCGGGTCGCCTGATGGTGCTCCGACTGCTCGATCGCTACGTCCTGCGTTCGTGGTTCACCATCTTCGTGCTTACCGCGCTGGGGTTTCCCCTCGTGTCGATCATCATCAACATGACCGACAACCTGGAGAAACTCCTGGACCGCGGGCTCACCCTCAAGCAAATCGTGGTGAGCTACTTCTACGCCGTGCCGGAGAACGTTTTTCTGGTGATGCCGGCGGCGGTCCTGTTCGCCACCGTTTTTACCGTGGGAAATCTGGGGAGGAACTCGGAGCTGACGGCCGCCAAGGCCGGCGGGCAGAGCTTCCACCGCGTGGCCCTCCCACTCTACCTGTCGGCGCTCTTCGCCGCCTGCCTTGCCGTTGTGGTCGGGGAACTCTCGCCGGGTTCCACCGCGAAAGAACTGGAGCTGCAGAAGTCCAAGCTCTCCAAGCCCAAGACGGCACGGTACAACTTCGTTTACCGCGCCGATCAAGGTTGGGTATACACCATCCGTTCGCTCGACGTGGCGAACCGGTCGCTGCGCCAGGTGGTATTTGAACGGCAAGGCACCGGTCCCGAATATCCCGGTCTCGCGGTGATCGCCGACAGCGCGACCTTTGAAGATTCCCTCGGCAAGTGGCGGGTCTGGTCGGGTACCACGAGGATGTTTGCGGGTGAGGGAGTGGAAGACGAGTTCAAATTCAAGTCCATGCGTCTCCACGCGCTGCAGCAGCAACCCGGCGACCTCCTGGTGGAGCCCAAATCGCCAGAGGAGATGCGCTACGCGGAGTTGAGCCGGTACATTGATGCCCTCAAGCGATCGGGCAACGACGCCAGCAAGCTCGAGGTAGACCGGGCGCTCAAGATCGCGCTCCCGGCGGCGTGCCTGGTGATCGCCTTGTTCGGGGCTCCGCTCGCGGTCACCTCTCCCCGCCAAGGCACCGCCATCGGCATCGCGATCAGCCTTGGCACCACCCTGATATACCTCTCCACGATTCAGCTCTCGAAGGCGGTCGGAACCAGCGGAATCGTGAACCCGCTCGTGGCGGCGTGGTTCCCCAACGCTCTCTTCATGGCGGCTGCCGTGTGGCTGCTGGTGAAGGCGAGGACATAGCCGAATTGCAGATTGAAGATTTCAGATTGCAGATTTGGCGGCTTCCGCTTCCAATCTTCAATCTGACAACTTCAATCTGAAATCCCCGACCTCTCTATATTTCCGTCATGTTCACCACTTCCCGTCCCATCATCATCGGCACCGGCATCGCCGGGCTCTGGACCGCCTGGCGCCTGGCCGTTGAAGGGCGGGCCTCGGTCCTCCTGACCAAGGGTGCGTTGACCGACAGCGCCAGCGCCTGGGCTCAAGGTGGCATCGCCGTAGCACTAGGACCGGGGGACAGCCCGGGCCAGCACGCGGCCGACACGCTCGCCGCAGGTGATGGCCTCTCGGACCCGGAAGCGGTCCGAGTGCTGACCAACGAAGGGCCCGATCGCATTCGGGAGCTCCTCGCGATGGGAGCCGTGTTCGACCGTGGCCCCGATGGTTCACTCAGGATGGGCCTCGAGGCGGCACACACACGACCTCGGATCATCCACGCCGGCGGCGACCGGACTGGTGCCGCCTTGATGGCCTGGCTGACCGAGATCGCCCGGGCCGATCCCTTGATCGAAATCCTCGAACACACCGAGGTTGCGGCGCTGCGTCACGACGGTCAATCGGTGACTGGCGTGATTGCCTTGGGCGAATCGGGAGTGCGGGAAATTCCCGCCCCGGACGTGGTGCTCGCGACCGGCGGCGTCGGCCAGCTCTATGCCGTAACGACCAACCCGTTGGTGGCGACCGGCGACGGCTGGGCCCTGGCGTGGCAGGTAGGTGCCGAGCTGCGAGACCTCGAATTTCTGCAGTTCCATCCGACCGCTCTCAAGCTTCCAGGCGTAAACCCGGCCCCGCTCGTTACCGAGGCGGTGCGAGGCGCCGGTGGACTGCTTCTGGACCGTGATGGCCATCGCTTCGCCTTCGATGCGGATCCGCGCGGTGAGCTGGCGCCCCGGGATGTTGTAGCCCGCGCCGTCGCGGCGGCCGATGCCACGGGCGGTGCCTGGCTCGACGCGCGAGAGATTCCGGGTTTCCCCGGCAGGTTCCCCGGGGTCACCAGCATCCTGGGCACTTACGGAATCGATCCGGCGAAGGATCTGATTCCAGTGGCTCCGGCGCTGCACTACGCGATGGGAGGGATTCGCACCGATCTCGACGGGCGCACGACGCGCGAGAAGCTTTGGGCAGTTGGTGAAGTAGCGTGCACCGGAGTTCACGGTGCCAACCGGCTGGCATCGAACTCCCTGCTCGAAGGCCTGGTTTTCGCCGACCGGGTGGCCCGTGCTCTTACTGAAAGAGTGGAGCGGGAGTGGGGCGGGACTCAGCTGGTCCGGGCGGTACCGAGTACGGCGGTCGCTCCTGATCTTGGCGCTCCCAACGCGGATCATGACTGTGAACCGCTGCGGGACCAGATGCGCCAGATCATGACTTCCGATGTGGGATTGACCAGGACGGAGGCGCGGCTCACCCACGCCAAGCGCGCACTTGGCCGGGTCGCGCGTCAGATTCCGCCTGGAGCGTGGCGCAGCGCCAATCAGGTACTGGTTGCGCGGCTCATCGCCCAGGCGGCACGTCGCCGGCGTGAGAGCCGAGGCGGCCACCGGCGTCTCGATTATCCCCCTCGGGCACGCGTCGGAGGCAGCACCGCATGACCGTCGTATCGCCGTCGGGGGCCATGCTTCCCGTAATCGATCCCGAGCCCCAGGCTCCGATCGATATCCCGGCGCTTCAAGAGGAGATTCGGGGGCTGGCGCAGCGGCGGAATGCCGTGATCATCGCGCACAACTACCAGCGACCCGAGGTGCAGGACGTCGCGGATTTCGTGGGGGACTCGCTCGGCCTCTCGCGGAAGGCAGCCGCCGTCGAGCAGGATGTCATCGTGTTCTGCGGCGTTCACTTCATGGCAGAGACCGCCGCGATTCTGGCTCCGACCAAGCGAGTGCTGTTGCCCGATCTGCGGGCTGGCTGCTCGCTCGCGGCGACCATCACCGGGGAGGACGTCCGGCGCTGGCGAGCGAAATTCCCCGGCTACATCGCCGTCGGGTACGTCAATACGACCGCGGAAGTGAAGGCCGAGCTCGACTACTGCTGCACCAGCGGGAATGCGCTGGACGTGATCGACGCGATCCCGGAGGAGAGAGGAATTCTCTTCTGTCCCGACTTCTTCCTGGGCGCGCACGTGAAGCGGATGCGGCCCAACCGTCGCATCGAGGTCTGGCTCGGCGAGTGCCACGTGCATCGCGAGATCAATCCGCAGACCCTGGACCGCATCCGTCATGAGCATCCCGACGCCGAGGTCCTGGTTCATCCGGAATGCGGCTGCGCGGGCCAGCTGATCTATGCGATGGGTCTGGGCGACATCAAGTCGGAGGGAGTGCACGTCGCCTCGACTGAGCGCATGGTGAATCTCACCCGGGAGCGTCCCGCCAAGGAGTTCATCATCGCCACCGAAACCGGGATCATGCACCGCATGCAGCAACTGAACCCGGACAAGCACTTCTACCCAGCCGATCCGGAAGCGGTCTGCGCATTCATGAAGACCATAACCCTCCCCAACGTGCGTGATGCGCTGGCGCTCGATCGTTATCACGTCAGCGTGGCACCCGACATCGCCAAACGAGCCCGGGGTGCACTGGATCGGATGGTGGCCCTTGGGAAGTGAGCGGTAAGCGGTGAGTGGTGAGCAGGCCGCACAGCCCAAGGTAATTGCCGCAGACGCGATTCGGCTCGCGCGCGAAGCACTCGCCGAAGACGGTCCCCGCGACATCACGTCCGAATTGACCGTCCCCTCCCATCTCACAGGTACTGCCGTCATCGAATTCCGCTCGGCGGGAATCGTAGCGGGCTTACCCTACGCCGATGCAGTCGCGGAAGAATGCGGACTGGGGCGGATTAGGTGGCTCGCACAGGAGGGCGATCGGCTCTTCTCCCAAGCTGTGATCGGCACAATGGATGGCGATCTCAGGCCAATCCTCCGTGCCGAACGGCCGCTCCTCAATCTCCTCCAGCGGGCATCGGGGATCGCGACCTTGACCCGGACATTCGTGGACGCCCTAGAGGGCACTGGCACCAGGATCCTGCACACCCGGAAGACCGCCCCCGGCCTACGGCTCTTCGACGTGAACGCGGTGCTGGCCGGCGGCGGATCGGCCCACCGGCTTGATCTCGCTCAGGAAGTGATGGTGAAGGACAATCACTGGCGGGCCCTGGAGGAGACCGGAATTTCGCTGGCAGATTTGATACGGCAAGGTCGGGCGCGCGGGGTAACCCGCTACCACGTCGAAGTGGAAAATGCGGAGCAGCTCGAGATGGCTTGTGAGGCGGGGGCCACAAGGCTGCTGATTGACAATCAGGCGCCGGAGATCGTGCGGGCCTGGACCCGGGTCGCCCGATCGCTCGCCCCGACGATCGAGATTGAAGCCTCGGGCGGCATCGATCTGACCAACGTGCGGGCCTATGCCGAGGCAGGCGTGGACTACATCTCGATTGGGGCCCTCACCCACAGTCCAAAGGCCGCGGACGTTGGGTTGGAGGTGGAGACTGCGTAAAGCGTGAGACGTAAGAGGTGAGAGGTGAGAAGGCCCTTCCCCACAACCGCAGGTTCGCGTTCTCCGATCTCCCGACTCCACCTCCGTCTCACTTCTTACTTCTTACTTCTCACGCCTTTCCACACATAGTACACAGGTACACCGGTCAAGATTATCCCGATATCCAGGGTGAATTGTCCGGTCTGCGACACCAGATAGTTCCCCAGCAGAAACAGCGATCCCCCCAGAAACAAGAGTGGCACCAATGGGTAGCCCCAGGTGTGATAGGGGCTTTCCAGGTCGGTGCGTTTGCGGAGCACGAACACGGCGGCCACGGCGAGTGCGTAGAACGGCCAGATCCCGATGATGAACTGATCCGCGAGCTGGGAGAAGGTCCGGATCAGGATGAAGATCACACCGAGTACGGCCGCGAGCAGAATTGCGCCGGTGGGAGCACCCGTCTTGGGATCCACCTTCGCGATCACCTTCGGGAAGAGACCATCCTCGGCCATGGCGAAGAAGATTCGCGGCGCGGTCATCATCGACCCATTCAAGGTGCCGAAGGTCGAGACGGCAACCGCGCTCGCGACGAGCACGGTCCCTATCGCACCGAAGACGAGCGTCGCGACATCGGCGGCGACCAGCTCCGCCCCCTTCATCTGCTCGATCGGAATCAGGTGCAGATAGACGAGATTGGCGCTCAGGTAGAGCACGACCACCAGGCCGGTCCCGATGAAGAGTGCTTTGGGAAGATTGCGCTGAGGATCCTGGACTTCACCGCCCACGAACGCCAAGTCGGCCCACCCGTCATAGGCCCACAGGATGGAAACCATGGCGAGCAGGAAGGGCGACGTTGCAACGCTGGCATGCTGGCTCAGCATCTCGCCGGAACCCATGCCGGAGCCGAATGCGAATCCCAGCAGTATGAGGGCAGCGAGGGCCCCGACCTTGAAGAGGGTGCTCAGGTTCTGCAGCACGGCACCTTTCCGGATCCCCTGATAGTTCACCGCGGCGACCAGAATGATCAGAGCGGCGCCCAGCAGCTGGTCTGCCCTGACTCCAAGTCCTGCTATCGCTATCGCTCCGGGATCGCGTCCGACGGCTCTGAGAGCATAGCCCGACGAGGTAATACCGATTGCCCCATAGGCACCGGGCCGGATGATAAGGAGCTCGGCCCAGCCGAAGAGAAACGCGGGTAGCGGGCCGAATGCTTCACGGAGAAAAACGTAGATGCCGCCGCTCCTCGGGAACTTCGCGGCCAGCTCGGCGTAGGTCAGAGCTCCACAGATCGCGACGGCTCCGCCGATGACCCAGGCCAGAAGAAAGAGGGGGACGTCGTCAATCTTCTGGGCGACCAGCGCTGGAGTCCGGAAGATTCCGCTGCCGATGGTCGATCCGATCACCACCGCGACGGCGCTCCAAAGGCCTAACCGGCGCGGCAATCGCTCTCCCCAGGGGTCCGGCCTGGTTGGCTCAGTCAATCGATCCTCTTTGGCGACATGGAGATAACACTTCGGATCCCGTAAGTTCCCACGGTCGTGCCCGCTTGACAAGCCAGCGCAGGAAGCGTTCTTTCCCCACCGAAAACAGGGGTCTTCTTTCCTTTATAGTGACAAGCGCTACCCCGCCCGATTTCCGCCTCGGAGCCCTTCTCGATGCCCGTAGAGCATTCCCCCGGTCCGACACTGTATCGCCGGCTGGCCCTCGCGGCCTCCGCCTTGGTGATCGGCCTGATCACATTGGGGGGTGTGGTTCGAATCACCGGCTCCGGGCTCGGCTGTGGCGATCATTGGCCACTGTGTGACGGGCAGTGGTTCCCCCCGCTCGACCTGCCGACTCTCATCGAAATCAGCCACCGCTGGGTTGCCGCCCTGGTGACGGTGGCGGTGTTTGCCCTGTTCGCGGTCGCCTGGCGGAGACACCGGAAGCAGCGTGAGCT
>DATIOP010000062.1:0-10087 GCA_035472975.1 Gemmatimonadales bacterium | reverse complement strand
CAGTTGTCTCGCGAAGCGCCATCGCGTGGCATCTCGCTGGTTACCGAGCCCAGTCTCACGCCTCTCTGGGACCTGAACCTCCCCCTGCTGGACGAAGTGCCCGTCGATGCGCTCCTAACCTTTGGTGGGGACGGCACCTTGCTCCGCGGCATGCGGCTACTCAACGGTCGCGAAGCGCCGATCCTTGGCGTCAATCTGGGACGGGTCGGATTTCTCACTACCGCCGACCGCAACGGCCTCACCGTTGCCCTCGACGCCCTCGTCTCCGGACGCTACGTACTCGAGCGCCGGCTGGTCCTCGTCGCCTCGATCATCAGCGATGGCGGCGGGGTGCGTAGCGAGCAGATGGCGCTCAACGACGTCGCCATTCATAAGAGCGGGGTCGCCCGGGTCATCCGGGTCCGGGTCACCGTGGATGGCGAGGATGTCGGTCCTTACAGCGCGGACGGCATCGTCGTCGCGACTCCGACCGGCTCGACAGCGTACTCGCTCAGCGCCGGCGGACCCATCGTGATACCGGGCGTCGAGGCCATGATCGTAACTCCGGTTTGCGCCCATACCCTCGCTGTCCGTCCTCTCGTCGTTCCTGCCGATTCGGTCATCTGCATCGAGCCGCTCTCCCCGGGAGCCGATGACCTGCTGCTTTCCTATGATGGCCAAGTCGGAACCATGCTGGCCTTGGGAGACCGGGTGTATGTGAGACGCGCCCCCATCGCCGCTTTGCTGATTCGGATCGGAGAGGAAGGGTATTTCTCCCGGATGCGGCAGAAGCTGAGCTGGGGAGACCTCACAGAGCGGGAAGTCATCCGGTGATTTCCGAGCTCCGCGTCCGGGACCTCGCCACCATTTCCGAAGTCGTCCTCCAACTCGGCTCCGGCCTCAACGTCCTCACCGGTGAGACCGGTGCGGGAAAGTCCATGCTGGTGGACGCGATGGCGCTCCTTCTGGGCGAGCGGGCCGACAGCAGCATGGTGCGGCCTGGGGCAGGCCGGGCCATCGTTGAAGGAGCGTTCGAGTTGGCCGATCCGGCACTCCGGCGCCGTCTCGACGCCGCCGGACTCGATGCCGAGGATGACCGGCTGATCATTCGCCGCGAAGTTTCCAGCGATGGACGATCCCGGGCCTGGATCAACGGCAGTCCGACGACGGTAGCCCTGCTCGGTCGAATTGGAGCCCTCCTCGTAGATCTGCACGGTCAGCACGAGACTCAATCGCTGCTTCACGCCGAGGCGCAGCGCGACATCCTGGATGCCTTCGCCGATGCGATAGGCGAGCGGGCCGCGCTGGCTGAAACGCACGCCGCGGCGACCACGTTGGCCAACGAAGAAGCCGCTCTCATCGCTCGGCGCGACGAGGCGCTGCGTCGGGCCGATTACCTGCGCCACGTCGTAGACGAGATCGATCGGGCGAAGCGCAAGAACGGGGAAGACGAAAGCCTCGAGGGCGAAGCCCGTCGGTTGAATCACGCGGGGACGCGGGGTGAGGAGGCTCGGAAGCTTGGCGGGCTGCTGGATGACGAGGACGCCGGTGTGCTCCACGCCCTCGGTCAGGCTGACCGGCTCCTGGGCCAGCTTGATAAGGTGGATCCCGAGGTGGCGCCGTGGCGGGAGCTGCTGGACACCGCATACAACAACCTTTCGGAACTCGCGCGCCTGGCCGCTGAGTACGGCGAGTCGGTGCAGGAGGATCCGGCGCGCCTCGCGGAGATCGAACGACGGCGCGACGTGCTCTTCCGGCTGCGGCAGAAACACGGGGCAACGATCGAGGCGATCCTCGACACGCGCCGCCAGGCCGCGGCCGAGCTGGAGCTGCTCGATACCGCCGAGACCGACCTCCGCGGCATCGCGGCTCGGCGGACCGCGCTGGATGCGACGCTACGGAGTGCCGCTGGTGCGCTCAGCGCCAAGCGCAACGACGCCTCCGGCCGGCTCTCCCGCGCGGTCAACCGGATGCTGCCCTCGCTCGGATTGCCGGGCGGGAAGTTCTCTCTCGAACTGTCCCCGCTCTCAACCATTCAGGCCCAGGGGCAGGAATCCGTCGTCTTCATGGTGCGGCTCAACGAGGGTATGGAGTGGCGTCCGCTTGCGCGCTCCGCATCGGGCGGCGAATTGTCCCGCCTCATGCTGGCACTCAAGGTCGTCCTTGCTCGGCACGATGCCGTGCCGACTCTGATCTTCGACGAGCTGGATCAGGGGGTCGGTGGAGAAGTGGGTGCGCAAGTCGGGAGTGCCTTGGCCCAGGTCGCGGAGCGGCGGCAGGTTCTCGTGATCACCCATCTTCCGCAGATTGCGGCCCGCGCCACCCGCCACCTTGTCGTGTCCAAGCAGGCCCGGCAGGGAATCGCGACGAGCGATGTGGAAGTGATTCACGGGGAAGACCGCATTACCGAGCTGGCGAGGATGTTGGGGGATGCTGATGCTGACACTGCGAGGAAGCACGCTGCGGCGTTGCTGGAGAGTACCTAGTAGCGAGTAACGAGTACCTGGACTGCCGCCCTAGGTACTAAGTACTCGGTACTGTTACCAAAATCTCTTGTAGAACCTGATGCCTCCCCTGACTGTTTCAGCTCCAGGCACTCGACCCCCCGTCGCACTCAGCACTCGCTCATAGGTCAGCGTTGCATCGATGGGGAGGCCGCACTTGCCGTTCTGGCACTCGTGCGCCGCGCGACCCACATACGTGAGACCGGCGGTGAACGTGGTGGCGCTGCGGGCGGATTCCTGGGCGAGGAGCCCCGCGCTCACTCCGGAGATGACGTCGCTCGACGCGAGGTAGCTTGCCGAGCCCTCCGCTTCATGCCAGTAGGACACTCCGGCCATGATCGCGAGTTGGGGGGCCAGCCGGAAGAACGGTTGAGCGCTCAGCGAGTAGAGATCGCCGGGATCGAGTGTCACTCTCGAGGAGCGATTGGCAAATGGAATCGGTTGATCGGGTGGCGTCACCCGCAGGGCGCGGTCGCTGGAGAAACGACGCTGATAGTTTCCGATCAGCCGGGCGCCGATACGGTGGTATCCCAGGTCGGCGGTGAGACCGCCGTGTACCTCGTACCGTTTGTTTCCTGTGCCGACGTCCAGAAAATTCAATGGATCCTCGGCCTTCCCCGTGGGCAGCACGACCGTCCCCTCGGCGACGACGCGGACTCCGCCGAGTCCCTTGTTCCGGTCCCAATCGTCAATCAGGGTATAGGCGGCTCCGATCTCCACGTCGCCGAGCTGAGAGAGTAGCGCCTCTCGCAAAGGAAATCCCTGGACCGGACCGAAGGGATTGGAAACGAAGGCGTTGATGTCGTTGGCTGAAAGCCTGCCCGTGGGAAGCGGCACGGTCGAGGTGAAGCCCGGCACGTTGAGGCCGGCGGGATTCGACAATGTGTCCTGAAGATCGCTGATGCTTTCGAGCACCGCGACGCCAGCGGTGCTGGTATCGACCGGCAAGAAGGGTGAAGCGGTAACAGGATCGTTGCTGACGGCGCCCAGACGAGCCCGCAGCGCAGCAGCCTGTTGCTCCACGGCGCTCGCATGATTGCGGAGTGGCGAGCCCGCCGGTCCATAGGCTCCATTGGAGATATTCGCGCGCAGGGTGTTCAGGGCCTGATCGAAGTCGGTGAAGAACTGCTGCGCGGCCGTTTGGCCGAGTCCTGACCCGAGGGTTGGATGGGCCGGGTTGAATCCAGCGTTGGCTGTCGTGGAGTCCAGTTGAAAGCGGGACTGGACCCGGGTAGTGACGATTGGAATGTTGGTGAAGAGGGTCAGTCCGCGTGTCAGGCCAACCGCGAACCCGAGGCCCGCGGTAGTCACCGTCACTCCGCCGTTGGCCACCTGCTTGCCAAGATTGATCTGGTATGCGCTATTCCCGATGATGGCGCCGATCGTCGTGTCGGCCGTGATCAGATCGGGCCAGAAGCTGCTGCCCAGGGCAGGGCGCGAGAAATCAGCGAGGTAGTCCTGCTCGTTACCGTTCAGGAAGCGGGAATTGTAGCTCGTCCAGTCGCCGGAGAGCGTGAATCGAACTGTGCCTCTGGGTACGCCGATCGGTTCCAATTGTGCCTGAGAGGGCTGGGCGCCGAGCGCGATTCCTCCCACCACCAGCCACACCAGATGCTTCAAGCAGCCTCCAGGGAGATGGATAGTCGGTGAGCCCTCACGCGCCCAAGGCCCTCGCAACTTCGCTGTTTCAAAGGGTCTTTGCCAGTCAACCCACCGTCTTCGCTTCGGCGCCCGGGCGGGTGAATTTGATAGGGGAACACACCGACTACAATGGCGGGCCCGCCCTGCCATTTGCCATCGAACGACGCACCGTCATAGCCGCCGCTCCAGCGCCGGCCTGGCAGGCGGTCTCGACCATGGACGGCACGCCGCATCTCCTCGATCCGTCGGGACCTCCCGCCGGCGGTTGGACCGACTACCTGCGTGGCGTGATTAGAGTCCTGCAACAGGAAAAACTGGCTCCGCCCGGCGGCAGGATCGCGGTCGCCAGCTCCATCCCCATCGGTGCGGGGCTCTCTTCTTCGGCCGCGCTCGCGGTAAGCCTCGCCAAGGCACTCACCATGCTCTCCGGGCGACGGGCGCCTCCGCCTCTCCTCGCCGAGCTTGCCTATCGAGCCGAACACGATGAGGTTGGCGTGCGCTGCGGCCGGATGGACCAGACGATCGCCGCACTGGCGAGCCGGGAGAGCGCGCTGCTTTTCGAATCGGCCACCGGGGAAGTGAGACGGGTTCCGCTGCTGGGAAGGTTCATCGTGATGGAGACCGGGATCGAGCGGCGGCTGACCGATGGACAATACAATCAGCGTCGCAAGGAGTGCGAGGAAGCGATCAGTCTGCTTGCCGACCAGGAGCTTCAAGTGCCGTCGCTCGCGGCCATCTCTCCGGAAGCGTTGTCCCAGGTCGAGCGTCTGTTGCCTGCCCCCTGGTTGCTCCGGGCTCGTCACGTGGTAGGGGAGACCCAGCGAACCCGCACCGCCGCCTCGGCTCTCGTGATGGGAGACCGGGATACCCTGGGCCGCATTCTCTTCGAGGGGCACGCATCACTGCGAGACAACTATCAGTGCAGCTGCCCCGAGGCGGATCTCCTGGTCGAGTCGGCGCGAACTCACGGCGCCACCGGCGCGCGACTCACTGGTGCCGGATGGGGCGGTGCCGTGATCATGCTGACGCCGCCCGGCCACGAGGCACGCATCGTAGCCGAAGCCAGCGGTGAGTTTCGGAAGGCCTTTGGAAGATTCCCAGAGATCTGGCAGACGAGAGCGATGGGCGGGGTGAGAGCGGGGGGGTAGGAGACGGAAGAAGGGAGAAGGGAGAAGGGAGAAAAGAAAAACGAGAACGAGATGGAGGGGTTAGCGGAGTTGGTTGTCCCTTCTCCCATCTTCTGTCTTCCGTCTCCCTACCCGTTCTCACGCCCCATTCTCCACTTTATGAGCGCCGCCGCCAGCCCCGGCGCAATCCGGTTCAACCAGAGCAGCGACTTCATCGATCGGGGCAAAACAAGTTCGCGTTTCCTTCCTTCCATCGCCTCCACGATGAGCCGTGCCGCTTCAGCGGCTGGAAGCGGTCGTGATCCATGTCGTCGGGCCGTGTCTCCCATTGCCGCACCGGCTGGTCCCACCGCATTCTGTCGCAGCGCCGTATCCCCGATCCAGTGCGGCAGCACCATCAGGATGTCAGGCTTCCCTGCCTCCAGCTCCATGCGCAGGGAATCGAAGAACCCGTGCAGCGCGTGTTTGGCCCCGGCGTAGCCAGTGTGGAGGGGCACGCCGACCCGGCCCTGAAGCGAGGAGATGACGGTGATGAGTCCCTGACTTTGACGCAGGTGGGACAGAGCGGCGTGAGTGCAATAGACCGCGGACAGATAATTCACCGCGATGAGCCGTTCGAACAAGGTGGGATCGGTCACCTGGTCCAATCGGGCCCACATGCCCAGTCCAGCACAGAGCACCAGGTGATCGAGCCGCCCGAACTGATCGACGCTGCGCTGGATCAGAAGCTGGCATGAGCCGCGGTCGCTGAGGTCCCCGGGAAGGATCAGCGCGTCGGGCTGAGCAGCAAGTTTGGCCGTCTCCTCCAGGCCCTTTACTCCGCGGGCCGCCAGTACAAGTCGCGTCCCCTGCTTCGCGAGCGCCACCGCCAGCTCCCGGCCGAGGCCGGACGAGGCGCCGGTAACAATCGCAACCTGCCCGCTTTCCACCTAGCTGGCGCTCCCGCCCCGATCGAACGCGCTCACCACCGGCTCGGCGAGTCCCCAAGCCTCGAGCGGGCGCTCTGATGGCAGGATCTTTCCCGGATTCATGATCGAGCGGGGATCGAGGCCCTCCTTGAGGGCTCGTACGGCGATGACTCCAGCGGGGCTGATGTCGTCCGTGATCCACGGCAGGTGCTCTGTACCAACAGCGTGGTGATGGGAAAGCGTCGCCCCACCCGCAAGGAACGAGTCCTCCGCCGCCTTTTTGATATACAGATACTGCTCCAATCCCCGATCGGCCTGCTGCACACATCCGAAGGTGAAGTAGAGACTCGCCCCGGTGCGGTAGGCGTGACTGACATGGCAGCCCACGTAGGATTTCACCCCGGTGCGGCGAATGGCCGACTCGACGGCGCTCAGGGTCGAGTGGTATAGCGGCAGCAGGTTGCTCCAGACCGTCGCCGTTTCACTTACGTCGGCCATCATATTCCGGTCCATCACCCAGTCGCGGAGATAGGGGAAGTCGTACTTCCCTCGCTCGAACGAACGGCCCGGTTCGGTGCCGAGAGCGAAACCGCCGTGGCGGCGGTAGATCTCACTGACTCTGCGGTGAAGCTCGGGACAAGTCTGCCGGTCTCCCTCGAAGACATTGAGCATCAGCGCCGAGCGACTGAAATCGAAGTGTCTGACCCTCTTGAGATAGTTCTTAACCACCTTGCCCAGCAGCGCCTTGAATGGCGGAGCCGCGGTCTTGTACGCGAATGACAGGGCAGTCTTGGCCGGGTCGTTTAGCCGGGTCACCGTCGGGATGCAGTCGGCTTCAACGCAGGCGCGGATGGCGTGGACTCCGTCCTCGAAGTTCGGGAACAGATATCCGTATGGCAGCCGGACCTCGGGGATCCGGTGCACCTGCATGATGGCTTCGGTGATCACGCCGAGTGTGCCCTCGCTGCCGATGCAGAAATGCTTGACGTCGATCCCGTTGGAAGAGCGGGGAACCGTGCGCGTCTCGATCGTGCCGCTCGGTGTCACCATGCGGAGAGCCACGACCATGTCCTCGATCTTGCCGTAGCGGTCGCTCTGCATGCCGGCTGAACGGGTCGCGATCCAGCCGCCCAGGGTCGAGAAGAGGAACGAGTCGGGGAAGTGGCCGAGGGTGAAGCCCTGCGCGTTGAGCTGCTGCTCCATGTGCGGGCCCATCACGCCGGCCTGAATCCGCGCCGTGCCCGACACGGCGTCTACCTCCAGGACCCGGTCCATGCGGCGAAGGTCCAGGATGACGACCATCCGGCTTTCGTCATGAGCAGCCTCGACACAGCCCGCGATGTTGGACCCGGCCCCGAAGGGGATCAGGACCACGTCGTGGTCCGCGGCTGCGGCGACCAGCGTCGCCACCTCGGCCTCGTTCTCCGGATAGATCACTCCATCCGGCGACGCATCGACGATTCCCCGGCGAATGCGCCAGAGGTCGCGGAAGCTCTTGCCGTAGGCATGAACCAGCCGTTCGCGTTTGCCGGTGGAGAGGCGCTCGCCGCCGAGCGTCGTATTGATGGCCGCACGGAATGCCGCGTTGGTCCTCGGAGACGGGAGGGAGATGTCATCGAACGAAACGGGAGGCGTGCGTGTCGCCTCTCCGGTGATCCCGACGGAATCCCGGATGAACGGCCAGAGCTCCGGCTTGTCGGAGATGTCAAACTCCGTCTGCTCGTCCCCCCAGCCCCACCATTTCATGTGGGTCGGTCCCGGTGCCATGCTTGGCGCGCTCCCGCAGCTTGTGGACTCTGGTTTCTAGCTCTTCGGTGATGCGACGATAGGTTGCGAATGGTGTTTCGGCGTCGCTCGTTGCGATCGGTTCGACCGGCGGGCCGAAGTAGACTTTGATATGACGGGGCCGCATGAACCAGTTGTTCTTGCGCCAGGCGCGGTAGGTCCCGTCGATGTAGGCCGGCACTAGCGGAAGCCCCAGGGTGGTCGATACGACAGCGGGGCCGCGCTTGAATGCCTGCATCTCTCCGGTGGGAGTCCGTGTCCCCTCGGGAAAAATGATCAGCGCCTTGCCGCCCCCGTCCAGGAACCGCTTGCACGCCTCGATGTGGGCCATCAACTGGCGCTGGGTCGCCCGCCGCTCCAGCGGAATCAGGTTGAACAGGAGGTTCGCGGCCGATTGCAGCCGGTTCCCGAAGAAGTAGTCCTGCGCCGCCACCATGGCGAAGTCGCTGAAGGGCCGCCCACTCGCGAGCATGAGGGCGACCACGTCCATGTGACTCGCGTGGTTGCTGCAGAGGATGTGGGGCCGGTCCGGGAGGTGTTCCTGCCCGAAGACATGCAACGGACAGTAGAGCCGTAACACCAGCCGGCTGAAGGCCTGGAACATCCAGGCCATGGGCTACCTCCCGTACTTCCTGTGGGCCAAGGCGAACTCGTTCGAGGCGATGGCGCCGCCTAGCGACAGCTCGAGAGCCAGTGCCGCGGCGCACACGATCTCGGCGAGACGCTTGGCAGAGCCGTCGCCGGTGCAACCGAGCAGCTCCAGGTTGCGGCGCTGCGCCGCGAGCCGGGTGCCGCCGCCCACCGTCCCGACGCAGATCGAGGGCATGGAAAGGGTGGCGTACAAGTCGCCGCCATTCTGCACTTCGTAGTTCACCAGGCCCAAAGAATTCTCGACGACACAGGCCACGTCCTGCCCGGTCGCGAGGTAAATCGCGGCCAGCCCGTTGGCGACATGCATGTTGAGCCCCATCACCCCGGCCAGTTGAGAGGCGCGGGTGCACTGGGTCCACCCATCCACGAACGCCTGTGCGGTGGTGCGAACCACGCGACGGAGCGCCTTGGCCGAGACCATGGCACTCGCGATCACCTGGTGGCCCCGCCCCAGCAGCAGGGTACGGGCGGCGGGATTCTTATCGCCGTTGAAATTGCACTCGATGAGGTAGCGGAAGGTCGAACCGCGATAGTGCTCGCTGATGTAGTGGCAGGCGGCGTGGCTCGCGAGGGTCACCATGTTCTGCCCGGCGGCGTCCGCCGTGTTGTAGACGAAGTCAAGCAGAACGCTGTTGTGCACGACGTACTTGTCTATCCTGATCAGTTTCCCATGCCGGGTCGTTGACTCGGCCGCCCGCCGGATCGCGGGGATCTCGGCCTCGATCCAGGTTAGGAATGGCTGACAGGCGTCCACGTCGGGGAAGATGAAGACGGGGCTGCGGGAGACCTCCTGCTTCAGGTGGCGAGTCAGAATGCCGCCCGAAAGCGAGGTGAGATAGGCGCCGCGGGTCATCGAGAGCGCCAGAGTTCCTTCCACCGTGCAGAGTGGCACGTAGTAGGTACCCTCGGCGTGGCTTCCGCGGACTACAAGCGGTCCGGCCACCGCGAGCGGCAGGCCGACGTAGCCGACGTGATTCTCGATGATGCCCTTGAGCTGTTCCGGAGGATCGGAGGGAAGTTCATCCAGCAACACACCGGTCTTCTGCTCCAGCCAGGCGCGTCGCAGCTCGGTATCGGCTGCGGTATAGCCTCTGGGCAGGAGAGTAGACTGGGCGACGGGGGTCGGAGGTGGCATTTATTCGGACTGAGCAGGTGAGGCTGGAAGATAGCCTAGACGGCGGAGTGGCGGTAAGGCGGTAGGGCGGTGCGGTAGGGTGGTATGGTAGTGTGGCGGCCGAGTCGAACGAGTCGGACGAGGCGGACAGTTACCCCCTCACCCTTCTCCCCTCTCCTTTCTCCCTTCTCCTTTCTACCTGCTTACGGACCCTCAGAGTGGAGCTACCTTTCAGTCGCCGCTCGGGTGGCGAAACTGGCAGACGCATGGGACTTAAAATCCTGTCTCCGAGTCCGTCCATCAACAGCCATCGCCGCCCACAGAGTGAAAAGAGAACCCGTTAGCCGCACGTGGCTGGCGGGTTCTGCACGTTTTTAG
>DATIOP010000061.1:0-4561 GCA_035472975.1 Gemmatimonadales bacterium | reverse complement strand
GTCGCCGGCAGGCTGTATTCTTTGAGCAGCGGGGCCACTTCGGTGCCGAAATTGACGAACCCATCGTCGAAGGTGAGCGCGACCGCGTCCTCGCCCTGCGGAGTCCTCAGCAATTCTTCAAGACTCACCACTCGCACCCTTCCCGACGCCAGCCACTCTACCTGCCGCCGGAACGCCGCGGGCGACACCGAAATCGGTGAGCCCGAGGAGTCGATGGAGTGATAGGTCAGGATTGCGCGCATGTGGTCTACTTCGCGGCCAATCTGGCTCTCTGGTCTGCTACGACATCAGCGATGATCTCGGACAGAGGTGTACGGGGACGGAACCCGATGGCCTTCTCGAGCTTCCGCGGATCGGGAACTCGACGCTGCATGTCCTCGAAGCCCTCCGCATAGGCTTCGGAATAGGGAACCAGAACGATTTCGGAGCTGCTTCCCGCCGCATCACGGACCATTTCGGCCAGCCGGTACATTGTCACTTCTTCGTCGCCGCCGACGTTGTAGACCTGGCCGATCGTACTTGGAGTCTCCAGCAGGCGAATCACCGACTCGACCGCGTCCTTCACGTGGCCGAAGCAGCGGGATTGCGTCCCGGTTCCATAGACCGTGATCGGCTCTCCTGCCAACGCCTGGGCCGCGAAGTTCGGCAATACCATCCCGTACCGCCCGGTCTGCCGCGGACCTACTGTATTGAAGAAGCGGGCGATGATGACGGGGACATGCTTCTCACGATGGTATGCGAGAGCAAGCCATTCATCGAGCGCCTTGGAGCAGGCGTAGGCCCAGCGGGAATTGATAGTCGGACCCAGCTTGAGATCGTCACCTTCGCTGAAGGGAATTTTCTCGCTCTTGCCGTAGACCTCGGAAGTTGAGGCGAGCAGAACCAGTTTCTGCTTCTTGGCCGCGGCATTGAGCACCGTCTCGGTGGCCCGAACGTTGGTCTCGATGGTATGAACCGGCTTCTCAACGATGAGCCGGACTCCCACCGCGGCAGCGAGGTGCACCGTCACATCGCACCGGTCTACGCATTCCGAGACGAGGGGCGCATCGAGAGCCGATCCCACCCGGTACTCGAATCCCGGCTTACCGGTCAGGTGCGAGATGCTGTCCATGCTGCCGGTGGACAGGTCATCGAGCACGAGCACCTTGTCTCCCCGCTCCAATAGCCGCTGAGAGAGATGGGAGCCGATGAAACCCGCCCCGCCGGAGATGAAGACTTTCATGATTACCTCGCGCCGTCAGCCTTCAGCCGTCGGAATGCACCGTCGTCGCACCAGTCGCCGCTGACGGCTGACGGCTGGTGGCGGACGGCCTGCCGCCCAACTTCTGGAGCACCTGCGAATCTCCCTTGTTTTTCGCGGCCCGCGCCACGATGTCCAGATAGGCGGGGACCACTGCGCTCTCGCACCAATGCTGCAAAAATGCCTGGTATCCTGCCTGAGCCAGGCGGGCCCGGTGTTCCGGATTCTCCTGCAGGCGCCTCATCGCTGCGGTTAGCTCCTCCTGTGTTGCAAAGAGCTCGCCGCCACCCGAACTCGCGACGATTTCGGGAAAGGGCCCGATCCTTCGAGCAATGACCGGCGTCCCCTGCTTGAACGCTTCGATCAAGATGATGCCGAAGGTCTCAAAGCACACCGAAGGAACGATCAGGGCCACGGCATGTTCGTAGTACTGCCGCAGCTCGTCCAACCCCACGCGACCGAGAAAGTGTACCCGCGCCATGCCCTTTGCGCGTTCGCGCAGGGTGGCCGCGTATTCCCCGTCTCCCGCAATCACCAGGTCGGCGCCGGAGTATTCCCCGAACACCGGGATCACGTCGTCCAGACCCTTGATCTTCTCGAGCCGGCCAACGAAGAGGAAATATGGCCTCGGATGAGGCGACGCACCCCCAACTTTGGCGCCGCCCGCTTCGGGGTCCGGCAGGAAGTAGGGCAGCACCTCCATGTCCCGCGGAAAGCCGAACTCGCGGTGCTTCGCCCGGCTGAATTCACTCATTGCGATGAAGGCGTCAACATGGTGGAGCTGACGCTCCAGGAAACCGGTACCGCGCCACATTTGAGGCGGCCGCCGATAGTGGAGCTGGCACCTCACGCATTCCCGGCCGGTGCAGACCTCCCTGCCGTGCCGCCAAAGCACGTGAGTAGGGCACACCAGCCAGTGCTCATGAGCCATGTAAAGCTTGAGGCCCCGCCCGTACGCCAGCAATCCCGGCCCGCCGACCAGGGAGACGTTGTGAAAGTTGATGACGTCAAACTCTCCCTGGTCAAGGATCCGTCGGATGCGCGACCCAGTGACCACCGGACGGCCGAGCTGCTGGGTCAGCAGGCACGATAAGCTCCCGAGGCCACTGCGAAGCCGCACCACTTCGAGACCCGCTGGCTCCTGAACGTCCGCCGGTTCCGGGCCTTTGTGCAGCAGGTTGTAGGCATCCACGTCGTGCTCCACCGTGACCCGGTGACCCGCCTTGACCAGCCCTCTGGCGAGTCGTTGCACACCGATGCCGTCGCCACCAAAGTTGTACGGCGGGTAGAAGGTGGTAAGAAAGCAGAACTTGAGCCCGGTCACGCAACCGCCTCGCGCAAGGCAGCGAGAGTCGTCGCGGCCCCGCGGTCCCAGGAGAGTTGGCTGGCACGCTCCCGCGCGACGCGAGCCATGGCAGTGCGACCCGCCTCATCGCACAGCATGGTACGGAGCGCTGCGAGGAGCGCCGCTTCGTCTCCCGGCCGCACGAAGATCCCGCCACCCTCCAGTAATTCCGGCAATGGACTCGCCGTCGTCGCGATCACCGGCGCACCACAGGCGGCAGCCTCCACCGCCGGCAATCCATACCCCTCATTGGCCGACGGCAGGACGAGAGCTACGGCTCCGCTGTGCAAGTGGCGCAGCTCGCTGTCGGGAACGAAGCCGGTCCAATGCACCAGCGAATCGGTCCCTGCTTCCGCGATGGCGCGGCGAATCGTCGCTTGATCGCCGTGGAAGACGTCCTTGTCAATCGTGCCCACCAGCAGGAGGTGCGGGGCGCGGGAGCCGGCCTCCTTGACCAGCGCCGCGTGAGCCCGCACCAAGGCATCCACGTTCTTGTGGGGGTTGAATCCGCCAACGTAAACAAACCACCGGGCGCCGAGCGGCATTCCGGCGCGGAAGGCGGCGGCCTCGATCTCCCTGCTCGAGTCCGAGGGCCGGAAGTCGGGAGCCGGAGCTTCGCCGGCCACGCGAATCCGTTCCGGCGCGATGTGAAGCACCTCGGCAATTTCCCGGGCCGCGAAATCCGAAACCGTGAGGACCAGGCGGGACTGACGCAGAGCGAGTCCCACCTTGAGTTTCCAGAACAATCGTGCGCGCGCTGTGGGCAAGGTGAGCTCGGGGAAACGCTCCGCGATTGCGTCGTGCACCGTCACCACGGCTCGCTGGCCCGGAGGAAGCGGAAAGTAGGTGTAGACCGAGGGGAAGAAGAACACGTCGGGATGCGCCCGCCACACCGCCCGGGAGAGGCGCAACATGTCACCAGGCGAACGATAGCCATTCGCCGCTGCGGCCACCGTCGGCGCCGTTCCCTGCTCCACCAGGACCGGGTGCACATTGGGTCCCGACAGGTCGAATCGCTCGAACGCCGCCGAGTCCAGAAAGCACTGGAACTCGTCGTTTGGCGCCTGTTGAGCCATCGCCGGGAGTAATTGCCGGGTAAAGCGGCCGTATCCCCGGCCGTTGGCCCAGCAGGTGGCATCCACCCCAATGCGCATGCGGTCACCGTCCTGCCGGGACCGTTCCGACCTCTTTCGGCTCCAGCTTCTGCTCTTCGTGGTACTCGAAGTCGGTATTTACCTCCCAGATATCGTGCGAGGCTCCCTTCATGTTCTGCACTGCGAACATCGCGGTGAGCATCGAATGATCCTGGTTGTTGTACTTGTGCATACCGTTGCGCCCAACCGTATGCAGGTTGGGAATCGGATCGATGAAGCGCCGAACGCCGTCGAGGCAATCGCGGTATTTCGAATCGTAGATCGGGTAAGCCTTGGGCATCCGGATGACTGTGCCGTCCTTCACGTCCGAGGCTCGCGCCAGACCCAGCGCTTCCAGCTCGGTCGCGGCGCGCTTCACCAAGTCCGCATCGGGGCTCACCCAGAGGCCGTCTCCCTCGAAACAGAAGTACTCCATTCCAAGGCAGGTCGTCCCCGGCACCGGCACCATGGCTCGGCTCCAGTTGTTGAAGTTCTGGATCCGCCCCACCATGACACCCGGCGTGTGGATGTAGATCCAGTTGTCGGGGAAGAGATCGCTCCGGTCCAGCATCAGGGCCACGACCAGGAAATCCCGGTAGCCGAGTCCCTCGGCCGATTCTCGCACGGCGGCGGGAGCCGCGGGCTGCAGCGACCGCACGAGCGTACGCACCGGCATGGTGTTGATGACGTGATCGGCTTCGAACCGCTTCTCTCCGTCTGGTGTCGAGGCCCTCACCGCTACCGCTTTCCCATCCTTGAGCTCGATCGCCGTTACGTAGTGCTTCATGTGAACCGGATGTCCCATCTCGACGAGGCGATCGCGGGTCATTTCCCACATCTGGC
>DATIOP010000060.1:0-11088 GCA_035472975.1 Gemmatimonadales bacterium | reverse complement strand
CTGTCTTGGACATCGCGACGCACCGGACGCGCCCTCGCCGCACTTGTCGCGCTGATCAGCTTCGGTATCGCGATCTATACGGCCGTCTCACAGGCCGACAGGGTCCTCCACATCTATGATGGCCTCTGGATGCTCGCCGGGGCCACGGTCGCGATTGGGCTGTGCATTCCCTTCGTCTGGTCCTGGCCGCGAGATCGCGCCATCGCTCTCCTGGCCACCGTGACCGTCGTCGGGTCCTGGACACCGTTGATCGTCCTTGCACTTCGAGCCGGCATTCCCATTCCGGCACGACTGAAGGGCGCGGTTTTCTTCAGCAGCGCAGACGTAGTTGGAGTCGCACTGCCGGTCGGAGTGGTGTGTCTGTATCTGGCGGTGAAGGAGTATCGGGTGCGGCGGTAGGGCGGGAAGGCGGGAACCTATCTCGGCCTCCTTACTAGGTACTCGGTACTCGGTACTCGGTTCTCGGTACTGTTACTACTGTCCCAACAGGTCAGCCGGAATCGCATTTCCCTCCCGCTCATCATCCCACATCACCGATGCGACCCAGTAACGCTTCCCATCCCAGTAGATCTGCAGGCTGTTGACGCCACGCCCGAAGACCGGTCCGTCAGCCTTGGCGCGCATTTCGTATGAGCTGAGGATATGGGTGATGTTTCCGAATGTCCTGGTGACCCGGTGAATCTCGGTTTCGAAGAAACCGTTCTTGACCATGCCGGCGTCCGCCGCGTCTACAAACTCCTGATGGGTCATCACGTGAGCTGTCGTGTTGCCGGAACGGTCAGCGCTGGTCTCGACGAAGCGGATGTCCGGCAGGTAGAGAGTGCGATCGCGTCCCCAGTCTCGTGGTGCTCCCGCCGGCCCGGAAATCACCTCGTAGAATGCTTTCATGATGCCATCCAAGGAACTCACGTCCTGTGCTCGCGGCGCCTGGGTGGGAACCTGCACATGTTGCTGGGCCGAGAGCGAGGAGACGGGACCAGTCGCGATCGCGGCCAGCGCAAAGGCCGTTATCAGGGGCCGAAGCACCATGGGTATATCCAATGGAGAGGATTGGAACCAGACGGCGGGGTGTTCGCGGAGGTTTCGGTTCTCTAACAGCTAATAGCTAACAGCTAACAGCTAACAGCTAACAGCTAACGGCTGACGGCTGCTGTTGGCTGACGGCTACATCACATACGCCTTAACCCAGGACTCCAGCTTCTCGAGATCGAGGCCGGCATCCTTGCAGGGACCCGATGGCAGGGTCATGGTGAGCCCCAGGACCGGGATCTTTCCGGCAACGTCGTGGAGGCCGCTTACCATATCTCGCTCGCACGCCACGGCGACGACCGCCTTGGGTCGCCGCTCGCGGATCACCCGCCGGGCGAGCTGCCCCCGGGTCGCCACGAAGACTGGCACATCGTACTTCCCCGCGATCGCCAGGACGCCGTCCAAGGAGGCCTTGGAGAGGCAGCGTGGGATGAGGAGCAGCAATTCGCCCCGTCCCACTTTCCGGCCTCTCGCCTCCGCCATCTGGTCGTAGACCTTCACCGCGGCGTTCTCCACCCAGTCCCGTTTCCCGAAGCGGTCGGCGACCGCGGAGGTAAGACGCATGAGCCGGAGCAGCGGGCCACGTTCGGCGAGTCGCTCGGGCAGCAAAGGCCGTCGCAGCCCGTGAGACAGGAGAATGAGACCCCACCACACCCAAAGCAGGATGGCTATTCCAGCCAGACCCAGCCAGAGATACCGGGGCAACGGCGGATACAGGATTGCGAGTCGGGGACCGACCAGAAAAAGGAGCGCGCTCACAACCCCCAGCGCGAATGCCAGTGCCACGGTAGACCAGGCAAGAAAGAGCCAGGGCGGACTGTCGAAGTTGCCCTGATTGGGCAACGGCTTACCATCCCACTCGTCCCACTCGTGGCCGAGCCGACGGTCTACCTCGATGTGGATCAGTTTGGCGCGCTGTACCTCGGGCATGGGGGTAAGGCTTTCCCGCCGGCTATTGCTTGTCAAGGGACCGTAGCGACTTACGTTTCCGCGATGATGGAGACTCCCGAACTCCAAGGCATTTTCCGCACCGATCTCCGTGCCCGGGCCGCCTATTCCGAAGGCGCCGGGATCTACCGGATTCTCCCCACGGCCGTGGCGCGACCCATCGATCAGGAGGACCTGGCCGCATTGATCCGCTGGGCGGAAGCGACGGGAACCGGGCTGATCCCTCGTGGAGCGGGAAGCGGAATTCCCGGCGGGAGCATCGGCCCCGGCGTCGTCGTGGACCTGCGAGACTACGTCCCCTCGCGGCTTGAGATTGATCCCGAACAACGGACTGCGGTCACCGGAGCCGGTGTCTCGCTGTGGGAACTGAACAGCGCGGCGGCACGACACGGCCTGAGGCTACCGCCCGATCCATCGAGCGGTACCTGGGCCACACTCGGCGGGATGGTTGCAACCAACGCCTCGGGCGCCCGCGGCATCCGCTATGGAAGCGTACGCCGGTGGGTGACCCACCTCGAGCTGGTTGGGAAGGAAGGGAGAGTCATGAAGCCGGCTCGGCGGCTCGGCGGCTCGGCGAAGCAACCCAGCGCGAAAACCCAGGAGCTGATCCGCACCCACTTCCCCAAGACTCGGAAGAATTCTTCCGGCTACGCCCTCGACGCCTGGCTCGACTCGGGCGACTTGCTCGATCTCCTCATCGGCTCCGAAGGGACACTGGGATTCATCACCGAGATCGGGTGGCGGCTCGACGAGATTCCAACGGCGCGTACCGGCCTTCTCGCCTCCCTCGGCTCTCTCGATGACCTGGAGCCAGCCGTTCAAGCCGTGAGCCGTTGTAACCCCAGCGCCGTCGAGCTGCTGGACCGCACCTTCCTCGATTTGGTCGCCCTCGCAGGACGCCAGAGTCAATTGCCCAAGACATCGCCCGGAACTCAAGCGGTCCTGCTCATGGAGTTCGAGCGGGAAAACGAGAAAGCAGCATTGGGTGCTGTTGGAGATGCGGCTCGCGCGCTCAACCCCATCGCCACCCAGGTGGAAACCGCGGTCTCACCCGCCGAACGCGAGCGGTTATGGACCCTGCGTCATGCGGCGAGTCCGATCCTCGCGGGCCTCTCCGACGACCGGCGCTCCATGCAGGTCATCGAGGACGGGTGTGTCCCGCTTCCCCGCTTGGGCGAGTACATCCGTTTCCTTCGGGAGACCGCGGAGGCCCAGGATCTCACGGTGGTCATCTTCGGCCACGCCGGCGACGGGAACGTTCATGTAAACGTGCTTCCCGAGTTGAGCCGGCGGGGCTGGAGAGAGCGGGTCACCGCCCTGTTCGAGGCGGTGAATGCCGAGACATTGCGGCTGGGTGGGACCCTGAGCGGCGAACATGGGGACGGCCGGCTTCGGGCGGGATGGCTGGAGCGGCAGTATGGACCGGACGTCCTGGAGCTGTTCCGCGGGATCAAGACGCAGTTTGACCCCCATGGTATCTTCAACCCCGGCGTAATCCTGGCCGAACCCGCCTCCGCGATCCGACAGCTCAAGATGGGGCCCGACGCCGAACCGCTACCGGACGACATAGCGGCGGCCTTGCGGGAGATCGAGCGCAGCGGCAGGTATGCAATCGACCGGCTGGAAATTGCGGACAACCACTGAGGAGACGTCTCCCGTCTCCCGTCTACTGTCTCCCGTCTCCCGACTATGGACATCCTCAAAACCCCCACCATCACCCTGATCGCCCGGCCCCAGTTCATCGAGCCGGATCATCTCCGCGTATCCTGGAAGGGCGAGTCATCGGACGGCGAGCGACTGGCCGAGTTTGCCGGGCGGCTCTGCTATATGAGCCAGCAGAATCCGGCCGGGCGCACTACGGGGGAGTACCTCTCCAACATTCTCAAGCAGGGGCACGGCTCGGTCTTCGAGCATGCCACCTACGTCATCCTGATCGAGGGGATCAGCCGCTCCTGCAGTCACGAGCTGGTCCGGCATCGGGCGGGGTTCGGCTATTCCCAGCTTTCCCAACGCTACGTGGATGAATCCCAGGCCGCGTTCGTCATGCCCCCGGCCATCATCGGAGACACGGCGCTGGAGACGGAGTGGCAGACTCAGGTGGAGGCGGCGCAGAAGGCCTACGTGACGGCCGTCGAACGGCTGATGAGCAAGTACGAGTGGGTGGCGGACCGGGTCCATCGGAGGAAACTGGCTCGAGAGGCGGCTCGCAGCGTCCTGCCCAACGCGACCGAGGTCAAGATCGTCGTCAGCGGCAACGTGCGCGCCTGGCGCACCATGCTGGAGCTTCGCCTGGGTGAGGGTGCCGAGCTGGAGATTCGCCGCATGGCGCTCGGCTGCCTTCGCTTATTGCAACAGGAGGCTCCATCCCTGTTCGCCGACTTCGAAGTCTATCGCGCTCCCGACGGGACGGAGTGTGGGAGGGTGGGGTTCCATAAGGTGTGAGGGGGGGGTGAGTCGAGAGTCGAGAGTCGAGAGTCGAGAGTCGAGAGTCGGTGGTCGATGGTCGATGGTCAAAGAACTGGAGGGTCAGGTTCGCTGGACTATCGACTATCGACGACAGAATCACCCTTTTCCATCATCAAACACCTCCGCATCAGCAAACATCCTGCCACTTTCTTCAACTTTCTTCAAAAAAACTATTGTGCGTTCGTAAGCTCTTTCTTACTTTAGTATTGCGCTCCATGTCAGACACCGTGCCGGCTCGCTCTACTGAGCGGCCTTTTTTTAAAATCACGCGGTGACCGATCACGGCGAGGAACCGTTTGGGAGTTCGGATCGGACTAGCCTTCAACCTCAAGCCTCAGGCGCCGGCCACTGCTGCCGGGGCAAGCATCGACCCCTCCATTACCGCCGGTCCCAACGGCCGAGCCCTTCGGTACGATCTCGAGCAACCCGATCTCTACGCCGAGTGGGACGAACCAGCCACCATTGACGCTGTCGAGCGGGCGCTTCGTCCACTGGGCGAGGTCATTCGCCTGGAAGCCGTCGCCGATTTCCCCCGGCGGCTCATGGAATCCCGGCCCGACTTCGTCTTCAACGTTGCCGAAGGACTCTTCGGGGTAAGCCGGGAAGCGCACGTTCCCTCCATCTGCGAATTCCTCGGCGTCCCCTATTCCGCATCGGACCCGCTGACCCTTGCGCTGGCATTACACAAGGGACGCGCGAAGGAAATCATGCAGTCCCGTGGCGTGCCGACCGCGCCGTTCATGATGGCGCGGACCGTGGCCGATGCTCGGAACTGCTCGCTTGCCTTCCCGGTCTTCGCCAAGCCCGCCTTCGAAGGGTCCGGCAAGGGTGTCAGCATCAAGAGCGTCTGTCAGAACCGGAAACAGCTGGTCAAGCAGGTGAACTACCTGCTGTCGACCTATCAGGAGCCGGTCCTGGTGGAGAGCTACCTGTCGGGCGCCGAGTTTACCATCGCGATCCTCGGCAACGGAGAAGAAGCCCATTGCCTGCCGATCGTCGGGATGCGCTTCAACGAACTGCCCGAAGGCGCCCCGCCCATCTACGGCTACGAAGCGAAGTGGATCTGGGACAGTCCCGACGATCCGCTCGAGATCTTCGAGTGCCCGGCCCGCGTCCCCGCGAGACTGGCCACCCAGATCCGGAGCGTGTCGCTGGCCGCGTATCACGCCCTTGAATGTCGCGATTGGTGCCGGGTGGACGTTCGTTGCGATGCCCAGGGCATTCCGAATGTGGTCGAGCTGAATCCCCTGCCCGGGATCCTTCCCGACCCGCGGGACAACTCCTGCTTCCCCAAGTCCGCCCGAGCGGCGGGGATGTCCTACGACGACTTGATTCGCAGGGTGGCGGACATCGCCTGGCGGCGGATCAGCGGTCGATCCCTGCTGGCGGAGGCCGCTGCGTGAAGATCGCGATCTTGTACGATGGGGCGCACGAAACCTGGGACGCCAAGGACGTTGCCTCCGTCATGGACAGCGTTCGCGAAATCCAGACCTGCCTCCGAGCCCGGAACTATGAGGTCAGCACGGTTCCCGTCCGCCACCAGGACTTCAGCTGGTTGACCAAGGCCCGCCGGGTTGATGTGGTCTTCAACCTGTGCGAGGGAATCGGCGGAATCTCCAGGTTCGAAGATTTCGTGGTTGGAACCCTCGAGCTGGCCGGGCTTCCTTATACCGGCTGCCGGCCCTGGCCGGTCGCTCTCTGCCACCGGAAGCACGTGGCGAACACCGTGCTGGCGCGGAGCGGGGTGCCGATTCCCCGCTTCATCCTGGCCCAAGGAAACCGGCTGCCCTCCGACCTGACCCTGCCGGTCATCGTAAAGCCCGCGGCGGAAGATGCGAGCGTGGGGATCGATTCGGCCTCGGTCTGCACCACGAAGAAGGCGCTCAAGAAGCGTCTCGCTGAGATGTCGGAGCAGTGGGAAGAGGTGCTGGTTCAGGAGTATGTCGCCGGCCGTGAATTCAATGTCGGCTTCGTGGGCCGCCAGGTTCTCCCGCTCGCCGAATTGTGCTTCGACGGAATGCCCGAGGGCAGCTGGCCCATCCTTACTTATGCCGCGAAGTGGGACGTGGGCAGCCCGGAGGATCTGGGTTCGATGCCGGTGTGCCCCGCGGAACTCCCCGCCGACCTGGCGAAGCGGATAGTACAGGTGGCGCGTTCGGCATGGGAGAATCTCTGCAATGCCGAGGGCTACGGGCGGGTTGACCTCAGAGTCGACTCCGACGGCCAGCCCTACATCCTCGAGGTGAATCCCAACCCCGACATCTCGGACTCGGCCGGCCTTTCGCGTATGGCGAAGGCGCACGGCTGGGAATATGAGGAGCTGATCTCCCGGATCGTCGAGGAAGCGCTCAACCGTTCCAGCTCCCGACAGGCAGCCGCGGCTCTCGCCAGCGGCACTCCCACATGACCACCCTGACCCGGGTCAATCTCCGTGAACTCACGGCCCTGGACGTCGCGCGGGTGGTCGAGCTGACCCGTGACACCGGGGTATTTCGCGATGAGGAGATCGTCATTGCGGAAGAGGTCGTCGTCGAGGCGGTCAAGGGAATAAGGGCGGACGGGGCGAACGGGGCGCACGAGACGGACGGTGAGGAGCGTCCCTATTACGCACTAGGTGCCGAGGTGGACGGGCAGGTCGTCGGTTGGATCTGCTGGGGTGCCACACCCTGTACCGTCGCGACCTGGGATCTCTACTGGATGGCGGTGGATCCGGAAATGCACGGCCAGGGCGTGGGGACGGCACTGCTCGAGGAGATGGAGAATCGCCTTTGCGACAAAGCCCGGCTCATTGTGATCGACACCTCCGGCCGGCCAGATTACGCGCCAACCCGCGCCTTCTACCGGGCACGCGGGTATCAGACCGCGGCCGTCGTCCGGGACTTCTATGCCCTCGGCGATGATCAAGTCATCTTCTCCAAGCGCCTGCATCGGGATCGTCGGTATTAGTCTGGGACGAATTGAATCCTGGGAGGGATGAACGGCTTCTCCGTAACCGGGGAAGCCGTTTTGATTCGCAACAGTCAGCGCCGACTAGACAAGGTCGCAAAGTCCCCACACATTAGGAAATCCGCATCCGATTCCTTCGACAGAGGGGCATGGTTATGACCCTTGCAATTGTGCGCCGGGGCTTGCCGCTGGCAGCGGCAGCCATCCTGTTGATGACGGGAGCAGTGACCGCGTGGGCGCAGAATGGCAGGCTGACTGGAACGGTCACCGACAAGGCCACCAACGCGCCCCTTGAAAACGCGCGTATCATGGTGAGCGGCACCAGCCTGATCGAAACCACGAACAACGAAGGCAAGTACACCGTCCGGAGCGTCGCGCCCGGAACCTACCAGGTGCGGGCGCTGCGCATCGGGTACTCGCCGCTGGTCCAGACGGTGACCATCGGCCAGGACGAGACTGGCGCTCTGGACTTCGCGCTGACGGCGGCACCGGTCCAACTGGATGAAATCGTCACCACCGCGACTGGGCAGCAACGCAAGCTCGAGGTGGCCAACGCCGTCTCGACCATCGACGTCGCCTCGGTAGCGGCGGAGCAGCCAATCACCCAGATGGCGGACCTGATCTCGGGCCGGGCCGCCGGGGTGCAGGTGCTGAAGAGCGCGGGCACTACAGGTTCCGGCACCAGGATCCGGATCCGCGGATCCAACAGTATCTCTCTCTCGAACGAGCCCCTGTATTACATCGACGGGATCCGGATGGAGAGCTCCTCTTCATCCAGCACTCTCGATATCGGTGGCTTCGGCGCGGGCGACCCCCGGACCAACGGCCCTTCCCGGCTCAACGACCTCAATCCGGACGACATCGAGTCCATCGAGATCGTAAAGGGCCCGGCCGCGGCCACTCTCTACGGCATTCAAGCCTCGAACGGGGTGGTGAGAATTACCACCAAGAAGGGCAATCCGGGCCGCCCCAAGTGGAACTTCTTCGCCGAGGCAGGCGGAGTCAGCGACAACAATACGTATCCGCTCAACTTCTTCGGGCGCGACTCGACGGCCGCTACCGGCGCCGACTTCGACTACTTCTGCCTCCTGCAATACCAGCTGGACGGGCTCTGCACTCAGACCTCGGTGCTCAAGTATTCGCCACTGGAGACGGCCAGCACCCGCCCGCTCAAGACCGGCTTACGCCAGCAATACGGCGCCAGCGTGTCGGGCGGCAATGAGTTCGCGACCTACTTCATCTCCGCCGGATACGAGAACGAGGACGGCGTCTTTCGCCTGTCGCAGATCGAGGAAGACTCGGTCCGGAACGCGGTCGGGAGCGTGCCCAACAACCAGATCCGTCCCAATACCCTGGAACGGTGGAGCATACGCACCAATCTCGGCGCCAACGTCTCCCGCAACTCCGACCTCAGCGCCTCGATCGGGTATATCTCCAGCGACACCCGGTTCGTCGAGAACGACAACAGCGTGCTGACCATTACCGGCAGCGCGGAAACCTCGACCAACCCGCCTACCGTGATGGATGGCTGGTATTACACCCCGGCCCAGCTTTTCGCGGAGCTGGCGAGTCAGGGCCTCAAGCGGTTCACCAGCGGGTTAACCTACAACTGGCGGCCGAATACGTGGCTCACCACCCGGGCGACGGTCGGTTATGACATCGCCAACCGCAACGACATCCAGTTCTTCCCGACGGGACGCGTCGCACCACAGGACCAGAACAACGACGGTATCCGGGCCGACAACCGGTTCCAGGTCTCCCAGACTTCGGTAGATCTCGCCGCTACGGCGCGGTTCAAGTTCTCGGAATCGGTCGGCTCCAAGACCTCGTTCGGCGGTCAGTGGTTCCGGGACTTCTCGACCGGTACCCTGGTCACCGGCCGTGGCCTCGTCCCCGGATCGGAAACGATTGCCGGCGCGGCGTCGGTGGAAGCGAGCAGCCAAACCACCGAATCCCGGTCGCTCGGCACCTACCTCGAGGAAGAGATTGCGCTGAAAGAGCGGCTGTTCCTGACCGGCGCCGTTCGGTTCGACGACAACAGCGCGTTCGGAAAGAACTTCAACGCAACCGCGTATCCCAAGGCCAGCGCCTCGTGGCTGCTCTCCGAGGAACCGTTCTTCAACAAGGGCTTCTTCAACACCCTCCGGCTGCGCGGAGCCTTCGGCGCTTCCGGGCAGCAGCCCGGCACCACCGACGCGCTTCGGTTTTTCTCGCCGGTGACCGGGAAGAAGAACGGCCAGGGCCTGTTCGGGGTGACCCCGGGCGGTCTGGGCAACCCTGACCTCAAGCCGGAACGATCCATCGAGCTCGAGCTCGGCTTCGATGCGGCCATGGCCCACGACCGGGTCTCGGTGGAATTCACCTACTACAACAAGGAAACCAGGGACGCCCTCATCCTGAAGCCGGTGATTCCCTCGGCCGGCCAGGTAGTGAGCCAGTTCTTCAATCTCGGGAAGATCCGGAACTACGGTGCCGAGCTCGCTGTTGACGCGCGGGTGATCGAGGCACGGGACTTCGTGTGGGATCTCGCCGTGAGCGGCTCCCTGACCCACAACACCATCGTCGAGCTGGGCGTGCCGCCGTTCTATGCGCCGGGAAGCTTCTACCAGCGTCATGTCCAGGGATTCCCCGCCGGCGGATTCTGGGGCGTGGATGTGAGCTACAACGACGCCAATGGTGACGGCATCATCGCCGCAGATGAGGTCACAGTCGGGAGCCAGCTCCACTACAAGGGCCCCGCCCTGCCGACTCAGGAAGCCTCGATGAACAGCAGCATGGGGTTCTTCAACCAGCGGGTCCGGCTGGGAGCCCAGTTCGACTATCGCGGCGGCCATCGGATAGACAACTCGATCGAGAATTACCGCTGCTACGTCGGCAACTGCCGCGGGCTGGTGGATAAGACGGCTCCCCTCCGGGAGCAGGCGCTGGCCCAGGCAGCGTTCTCCGGCTTCTCCAGCAACGTGATCTTCGATGAACCGGGATGGTTCATCAAACTGCGGGAGCTTTCGCTCACCTTCTACGCACCCTTCGGGTGGGCGCACAGCATGGGCGCCTCGACGGCCAGCATCACCCTGGCCGGGCGGAACCTCTGGACCATCACCGACTACTCCGGAGTAGATCCTGAGGTCAACGCCTTCGGGCAGGATAATTTCGGCTCCAGCGACTTCGAATCGCAGCCCCAGGTGACCTACTGGACGGCGCGCGTCAACCTCAGCTTCTAGGCGGAAACGACATGTCAATGAGGATCATTTCCATGCCGGCCGCCTCCTGGCAGGGAGCGCGTGCCGCGCGGCGTATCATCACACAAGGTCTGCTGGTAGTATCGGCTCTCACCCTGGGAGCCGGCTGTGGCCTGCTCGACACCAACCAGCCTGACATCATCGAACCAGGAGGATTGGAAACCCCGGAGGGCGCCGAGGCTCTTCGGGTCGGCGCGATCCACGACTTTGGTTTCGTCAAGGATGGAGACGGCAGTCAGGTCGACACCGAAGGGCTGGTCCTTCTGACCGGGGACATGGGCGATGAGTTCATGCACTCGGGGTTTATCCCCTCGACGGTGGAGTTCGACCAGCGGTTGCTGGTGCCCAACAACGCCAGCCTGGACGACGTGTTCTTCCGGCTTCACCGGGCCCGCACCCTCAGCGAGGGAGCTGCGGCGGCGCTGGAGGCATTTGCCCTGGACCCCGACAACAACGCCGG